>BPHE01000012.1 GCA_026003395.1 Vicingaceae bacterium | reverse complement strand
TATATTTTTATGCAAAAAAGGGCTTTTTTGTTTTTATGTGTGATATTCAAAACGGTAATATCCCATTTTGTGTGTAATGACTTTTTAATTTTATTTCAAATTTAATCATTTTTTTATTTTTAGAATGATTGGAAGCGAAGCGAAGTCATAGACGAAGCAAGCTTCCAATCATTCATCCCATTTAAATTTTCTCGTTTCATAGTTTATCTTTGGCAATCTTCTTTGGTAGGCATTTCGCGTCATTGCCACATATCCCAATAACAAAATGGTTGCTTCGGCATTTGGTAAAGCACCCCGCATTTTTATTGTTCTCTTGTAATCCCTGTTAAGCCGTTCTATCCAATTTGTAGAGTAAATCATGTTATGGATGCGGTAATCATAATCCAAATAGGTAAAATAGAGCTTATACCTTTGATCTTCAGCCATACGTTGAAGCGATGGATAATAACGCCCCCATTTTTGACAAAATTTCATCCAACGCTGCCATCCTTTCATACTGCTATCATTCCGATCTCCGGTCCGGAACACATCTTTTAAATCTTCTGCTACCCGGACTTTATCCTTGGGTTTGACGCGTTTTTGAACATTTCTCTGCAGATGAATTGAGCATAATTGTATTTGGGTTGAAGGAAATTTTTTCCAAATAGCATCCTCTATGGCTTTCAGTCCATCACTAATGACTAAACCCACCTGTTGAAGACCACGCTTTTTTAATTCGTCAAAAACATCCTCCCATGCCTTAGCACTTTCAGTAGGGAAATTGACAATGGCCAATACCTCCCGTGAGCGATCTTTTCGAACACCTAATATCGTATAATAGGCCTCTTTGCTTACGTGATCCACTCTTCGGGTGTGTATAAAGGTTGCATCTATCAGAATGATGGGGTAATAGGATTCCAATGGCCGGGTTAACCACGCCTGAACTTCCGACCGGGCATACTCAAACAACCGGCTGATTTGACTTGGACTATATTGCTTTCCATAAATGTCCCCAAATATCTCCCCAACCTGTGCTGTCGTCAGACCGGCACCATACAAGTTAAATGCAAGTTTGCGGGCTTCCTCTTCCCGGTTACGCAACAATGCCAAAAGTATAGGAAAGAAATTCCCTCGGCGACTGCGCGGCACTCTTAGTTCCGGTAGTTTTCCTTTTCCAAAGGTCTTGCGATAGCGATACCCATTGCTCATATCTCCTTCTTTCCGGTTGTGAAGCTCGCGTTCAGCCCGCATGATCGCCTCAAAGCTGATTTTTATAACTTCTTGAAAACCATCCTTTTTCTGAGCAATTTCTTCTAAAATTTTTGTAACTTGCTCTTGTGTAAAATTGAAATTTTTCATTGTTTTTGTTTTTTAATGTTTAAATTTCAAATTTAGAAATGTTCAACTTTACACACTTTTTGGGATAGTATCTTCAAAACAGTTTTTTCTATGTTTTGTCCACCCATAATAAAAAATGTAAAAAAACAGCCCTTGCAGGTAAAAATTGAGTGTAAAAAAGGTATAGAAAGACCCTTTTGGGGGCCTATAATCATTTGAAAAACTAAATAATAAGTTAATTTGATTAAAAATTGTATTATAATGATGTTGAAAGAAAACAAATGCTATTAAATGATTTTTTAATGTTACTAAAATGACATTTTTTGCACAATTTGTTTTAAAAATGCACCCTATAAAAAAACGCACAAAATACCCCTTAAACTATTGATATTATTGAATTTTTCGGTAAATTTCTATTTTTGTTTTTTGTAGAGTTAGTTTGGTGCACATACATACATTCTCTCCGGTTTTCCATTTTGGCAAGAAGAACCAAAAAATGATTGGTTTGTGCCGGTAAACGATTAATTGTGAAAAATTCCGTAAAAATTAAGGAGGGTTTAGTGGGTCTCTAAAATTTTCAACAGTTCGTCTACCTTCGGAGTAAGTATTATTTCGGTGCGGCGGTTTTTGGCTCGTCCTTCGGGAGTATCGTTGCTTGCGATCGGAAAAAATTCGCCGCGACCTGCAGCTACAATTCGCTTGGGGTCTATTTTGGCACTGCTTAAAATAATTCTGGCAACAGATGTGGCACGCAAAACACTCAAGTCCCAATTGTCTTTAATGGTGCCGCTGCCTTTGTATGGAACATTGTCGGTATGTCCTTCTACCATGATATTTATTTCAGGATTTTGCTCCAACATTTTACCTAATTTCTTAAGTACTTCTTCTCCTTTTTTATCCACAGTGTAGCTTCCGGTTTTGAAAAGAAGGTTTTCTTCGAGAGAAACATAGATCTTCCCGTTTTTTTGTTCAATGGTCAGCCCATTGTTTTCAAATCCGAGTAATGCCGCTTGAACTTTGGCTTTCAATTCTTTTACGGCTTTATCTTTTTCACTTAAGATCTTTTCCAATTCTTTCACTTTAGCTTCTCTTTCGGTCAGTTGCATTTCTAAAATTTTCAAAGCATCTTCTTTTTTTTGTAAGTCGCTTTGCAATTTTTGCAATTCGCCCATCAATTTACGGGTTTCTTCTGCGTTCCCGGCCAATAATTCTCTGTTTTTCTCCAACAAAAGTTGGTAAGTGCGGTTGATTTGGTCGTAATTGGTTCGCAATTGCCGTAGGGATGTGCCCATTACGGTGGTGTCTTGTCTTAGGCCTTCTATTTCTTCGTTGATTTGTTTAATTTTGTTTTTAAGTTCGGAGTTTTCGTTTTCCAAATTCATTTTTGCAGCAGCAAGAGATGTTCTTTCTTCTTCACATTTTTCTTGTTTAGCTTTGATTTCTTCAAATTTCCTTGCCGGAACACAAGAAAACAAATAGAATGATAAGGCAACAACAGACAATATTTTTACACTTTTCATGTTTAAAAATTTTAAGCAAAACTATGAAACTAATTTAATTTATCAACGTTTAAAAAACAGAATTCAAATTAGTGCGATATGAACTATTCTTTGGAGGGTAACTGGTTAATTGAGCCATATGTTGATTATGAACTGCAAAAATATAGGGTTCTCGCTTTTTTGCAAAAAGTAGAAAAAGGGTTTAGCAGAACATGGTTGTATCCCTACTTGCAACAATTGCATCGAAACATCAGGTACCTCGATCAAATTAAATCACAAAAGGAATATATACGGGAGTTGCTTCCCAAAAAAATTAAAAGAATTGATTTAAAAAGTCAAAAAATCATTTGGGAAGAAACCGTCGATCAGGATTTGTTGACGATTCCCGACATTGATGCCATCATAAGTTTTGCTTTGCCAAAATTTCAATCATTAAAAAAAGAAGGAACAGAATTGGAGCAAAATATAATTGAAAAAACAAAAGTTTATCCGGTGGGAGTAGTTCCTGAATATTTAGAAGAGGGGTATATTTTTATAAGTAGCAAAAATGGCAGGATTTTCATTTTTCAATATTCCCCGGCTTTGATTGAAGAGGCAGAACAAAAATATCCTTCTTTAAGGTCGAGATATTTGTTTTATACACATAAAGACATCACCGATAGTTATAACGAGTTGAAATACCATTTGTTGAAAACAAATCCTGATTTGCCTGTGCCTGCTGTATTTGGAGTAGAATTTACAACAGATTCGTCAATTAAACATACATTATTGCCAATTGCAGAAAAGTTGACGGCAAAAACAATTTACGAAATTAAAAAAGAGAGCTTTTAAGGTTTTAAGATATATTTGCCGGACGGCAAATATGAATTCGATCTATCAAATAATCAAAATAGAAGCACTTCAAGATTTTAAGAACAGATACGTTTTATCGGGTTATTTGCTTTATCTGGTGGCTGTTTCTTATGTGATTTTTTTAAGTATCACTTCAGAAGTTTCAAGGCCGGTCTGGGTAGCATTGTATTGGATTACACTGATTTTTGGTTCTATCAATGCATTGATGAAAAGTTTTTATAAAGAATCGAAAGGACTCGCCCTTTACTATCATATGATGGCTTCGCCAAGAACCATCATCCTGGCTAAAATGATATATAATCTTTTTACTAACATAGTTATTGCCTTTATTAATTATGGGTTGTTTACATTGTTTTTAGGTAATCCCTTTGAAAGTGATGTGCGTTTTATCTATGTCATTGTAATGGGAGCAAGCGGAATTGCCTGTCTATTGACCTTTATGTCGGCCATTTCATCCAAAACAGATCAAGCGCAAACATCTATGGCAATTTTAAGCCTGCCTTTATTGATTCCATTATTGATTTCATTGGTCAATTTATCGTTGCAATTGAATATGCCGGTTATACGAGAAACCGGATATATTTGGCTTATTCCTTTAGGTTTAAATTTCGTTATATTTTCACTTGCAGTTTTGTTATTTCCTTACCTTTGGACCGAATAAAATTTAAAGGTGAAAAAATTAATTTACTTCACAGGTGTTGCGTTGGTGTTCTATTCATTGACTTATGGCTTGTTGAAGGAGGTGCCACGTTTACCCATCTTGCACGAAACTATAAGAAATTTGTTTTATCATGTTACCATGTGGTTTAGCATGATATTTATGTTTGGAGTGTCTTTGTTCTACAGTATCAAATATCTTAAAACATTCCGGCTTGATGATGATATTAGGGCGTCTCAGGCCGCGTACACAGGTTTGGCTTTTGGAGTCGCAGGTCTGCTGACCGGTATGTTATGGGCAAGATACACATGGGGGACTTGGTGGACAAAAGATCCGCAGCTTAATGGCGCTGCCATCACCATGTTGGCGTATTTTTCTTATCATTTTATCCGTCAGTCCATTGCCGATAGTGAAAAGAGAGCACGATTGAGTGCCGTTTACAATATCTTTGCATTTGCATTAATGATTATATTCATAGGGGTATTACCAAGAATGAATGATTCTCTGCATCCGGGAAAAGGAGGCAATCCCGGTTTTAACACATATGACATGGATGCAACATTAAGAGTTGTTTTTTATCCGGCATTGATCGGTTGGATGATAATAGCCCATTGGATTTGGAATTTAAGAATCAGAATCACAAACTTGGAAAATCGTATGTATGAAGAATAAAGTTTTGTTGTTCCTATCGTTAATACTGTCATTGCCTGTTTGGGCCGCCGAAACTGTTGAAATGGCCGACATGCTGCATCAAAACGGTAAAATTTATGTCGTGGTTGGGTGTATCATTATTATCTTTGCAGTATTGTTTGTGTATATTTTTTTATTGGACAGAAAAGTATCGCAATTGGAGAAATTATTGCGCAATAAAAATAAATCATGAAAACATCACACATTCTTTTGATTATTTTGCTGGTTGCCATTGTTGCCATAATTATTGGCACGGTGACTGATGCCGGAACATTTGAAAATTTCGAAAACGCAGCCCGAAATCAAGGCAAGACAGTACAAGTGGTGGGTTATCTGAATAAAGAAAAACCTTTGGAATATGATCCGGTAAAAGATGCCAATCAATTTGCATTTTATATGTTTGACAAAGATAGTGTGGAAAAAAAAGTGATTTATCTTGGTACAAAACCTCAAGATTTTGAAAGAAGCGAACAAATTGTGGTTACGGGCCATATGCAAGGGGACAGTTTCATTGCTGAAAAGATTTTGATGAAATGCCCCTCTAAATACAATAATGGTCAAACCGTTGAAGTAACCGGAGCGATCGAAACAAATCAAAATGGAAATTAACTACGTTGGCGAATTACTTTGGCCCGGATGGATGGGCAGCATTTTCATATTTCTTGCTTTTGCGGCTTCGTTGATAGCCGCATGGTTTTTTTATGTTCAAAGAACTTCGGGAGATATTTCTGCAGGCAGGGTGGCACGTTTGTTTTATTACATTCATGCTGTCGGAGTATTTGGGGCATCTTTGACACTATTGTATTTAATGATAGGCCACCGGTATGAATACTATTATGTATGGCAACATACGTCCGAAGATCTGCCTTTAAGATATATTTTTTCGGCCTTTTGGGAAGGGCAAGAAGGAAGTTTTCTGCTATGGATTTTTTGGCAAACAGTGATGGGAGTTTTTTTATTGGTCAAACGCCCGCCTCATCTTGAAGGAATAATGTTTTTCTATCTTTTGGTGCAGGCTTTTTTATTGTCTATGTTGTTAGGGATATCCATCGGACCTGTGGAGATAGGTAGCAATCCTTTTATATTACTCAGAGAATACAAGGATTTTGTCAATTTACCTTTTACTCAAAATCCCAATTACTTGCAAATGATCGAGCCACGTGGACTTAATCCTTTGTTGCAGAACTACTGGATGACCATACATCCCCCCATGTTATTTTTGGGTTTTGCTTCAGTGTTGATACCTTTTTCCATGGCCCTGGATGCCTTGTGGCGTAAAAGTTTTTTTTCTTGGATAAAACATGCTTTGCCCTGGACTTTTCTGGGGGTCGCCGCACTAGGCACCGGTATTTTGATGGGAGGGGCCTGGGCTTATGAAGCTTTAAGTTTTGGCGGTTTTTGGGCCTGGGATCCTGTGGAAAATTCCTCTCTTGTGCCATGGATAATTTTGGTCGCCGCCGGTCATATGATGTTAATCGTCAAAAAAATCCCCGGACATGTAGTTTCATTGTTTCTATTTACCATCCTCTCATATCTTACAGTGCTTTATTCTACATATCTGACCCGAAGTGGCATATTGGGAGAAACTTCTGTTCATTCTTTTGCTGATGGTTTGCCTGGTCAATTAATTGCTTTGATAGTTTTTTTCCTTTTACTTTCTACTATTATTTTTATAAGATCCGGAATTTTGAAGGCGAAATCTCAAACTTCTGATATTTTTCTTTCAAGAGAGTTTTGGATGTTGTTAGGAAATATTCTTTTGTTCTTGTCTGCACTTCAAATAATTTCAACGACATCCATTCCGGTTTTTAATAAAGTTTTTGGAACCAATTTTTCGCCACCCAACGATGCAGTTGAACATTACAATTCCTGGCAATCGCCCTTTGCCATGTTTATTTTGCTTTTAATGGGAGTGACACAATTTCTCAAATTTGGTCAAAACGAAACAAGGGAACTGCTGAAAAAAATTGCACCATCTTTTGTGTTGGCGGCACTGATAACTTTAATATCTTATTGGGTATACGAATTTAAGCGCCCCATGCAGCTTTTGTTATTATTTACGGGGCTATGGTCCATGCTTGTCAATTTAACTTTTTTTGTTCGTCGGATGCAAACCTCGATTTATAAATCGGGCAAATTTCTTGCTCATGCCGGTTTTGCTCTGATAATCATCGGGTCGGTTTTTTCTATGGGCTTGCAAAAAACAATCTCGGTCAATACATCCGGCATTGACATTAGAATGAAAAACGAAAAAGGTGATGCCAATCTTTCCAATATTCTTTTGATACAAGGAGACACCTTGCCTATGGGGCATTATTTTGTCACGCTTGACACCGTCACTTTTTTACAACCTTATATTTATTACCATATAAAATATTTCCAAAAAACACCTGGCGGTTTTAGTGAGGTTTTCACATTGAAACCTTCCATTTTACTCAACAATAAAATGGGTAATGTGGCAGAACCTTCCACAAAACATTTTTTACATAAAGATATTTTTACCCATGTCACCTATGCTGATATAACGCTTTTCACACAAAAACCGGATCAATCGGCCGATTTTATCACAGACACGTTGTCACTTTCTCCCGGAGACACCGCATTTGCAAGCGGTAGTTTTTTAATTTTCGAAAAAATAGTGCCCTTGGATTCTTTACAAATAAAATCATTGCCTGTTGAAATCAAAGAAAACGACCTGGCTGTTTATGCTCAAATTACCTTACAAGATTTGTCTAAAAAAATCGATACTTTAAAACCGGTGCTGATTATACATCAACAAAAAATGATTACTATTCCCGACACGACTCAAAACCGGCATTTGATCATACAATTTCAAACAGTGGATCCTGATGCCGGTAAGGTTAAATTTGTATTGAAAGAAAAGAAAAACAATGATAAACAATTTGTGGTTATGCAAGCTGTTGAGTTCCCTTTGATTAATTTATTATGGGCCGGTTGTGTCTTAATGATTATTGGCACCTTGATTTCTGTTATTAAACGTTGGAACAATGCATAACTTCCAAAAAATTGCCGTTGTTGGATACGGAAATGTAGGGTGGCATTTGGTCCAAGATCTGCATGCTTTAACGTCTTGTCAATTGATTATATTTTCTAATTCGATAAACGGAATTAATGATTTAGATAAAAAACGGGTGACTATTGTCAACCAATTGAGTCAACTCAATGATCTCAAGCCCGATTTGGTTTTTTTGTCGGTCAGAGATCAAAATATTTTTTCTGTTGTTGAAAATCTCCATAACAAATTACCGATAGTTATCACATCAGGAACAGTAAAGTCCTCTGATTTGACGAAAAAGGGATTTAAATTGTCGGCTACTTTTTATCCTTTTCAATCTTTCCGTAAATATGTGGAATTGCATGTGAAAAATTATCCTGTCTTTATTACCTCGGAGGACACACAGATGATTAGCAAATTGACTGAACTGGCTTTAGAATTAAAAAAAACACCTGTGGTCATAGATGAAAAGCAGAAACCATTTATTCATCTTGCGGGTGTATTGGCAAATAATTTCACAAATTTTCTTTATATCAAAGCATATCAATTTTTACAAAAATCGGATGTTTCTCCCGAGCATCTTGTGCCTTTGATTATGGAAACGGCATTAAGATTACAAAGTATCAGTCCGGATCAGGTTCAAACAGGGCCTGCCATTAGAAATGACAAGCAAATTGTGATTGAACATTTAAATCTGATCGAGGATCCACAATTGAAAGAATTGTATAAAATTTTCTCGGAATTTATTTATCAATATTTTTCAAGTAAAGCTTGAAATACAGTAAATTTATTTATCGTAAAATAAACCTACATGATAATTTAAATAAATTTACATATTTTTGTTAGTCAAATTCAATGATTTATGCAAAAAAAGTATTTTCTTGTCGGTGTTGTTATTTATTTGTCATTGCTTGTCAAAGCACAACAATTTAAATCTATACATCAAGAACAACTTGAATATTATAAATCCATTGGTATTACAAATTCCGCCCAGGCAGATTCAGTTTATCCGGCTGCAAAAATGCCACATCGCGAAAAGTCTAACTGTCAAGCCGATAAAATTGTATACGGATGGCATCCTTATTGGGTTGGTTCTGTTTATCAAAATTATCAATGGAACCTATTGTCTGATTTATGTTTTTTCTCTTATGAAGTGGATGCTTCTACCGGAAATGCTGTGTCTACTCATGGGTGGAGTACGGCTGCCGTTGTGGATACGGCCCTTGCCAAGGGGGTCAGAGTGCATTTATGTGTAACATTGTTTAGCAATCATGCTACTTTTTTTGGCAGTACTACTGCGCAACAAACTTTGATAAATAACCTGATCAACCTTGTACAAAGCCGTGGCGCTCATGGTGTAAATATTGATTTTGAAGGGGTGCCTGCCTCACAAAAGAACAATTTTACAAATTTCATGATAAATCTATGCAATCAAATGCATACGGCAATTCCCGGCTCTATGGTTTCAATGGCTACTTATGCAGTTGATTGGAATGGAGTATTTGATTTACCGGTGCTAGATAATTACGTGGATCTTTTTATCATCATGGGGTATGATTATTATTGGTCCGGAAGTTCTACTGCCGGTCCCAATGATCCTTTATACACATTTTCCACATCATATAATTACAACTTGGTGAAAAGTATGAATTATTATTTAAGCAACGGCGTTTCTAAAAATAAACTTGCTTTAGGGTTGCCATATTATGGCCGGGAGTGGCCCACGACAAGTAACCAGCTGTATGCATCTACTACGGGCAATGGAGTGGCGCGTACATATGCTTATGTGAAAAATAATTCGGGGACCTACAATAACAAACAATGGCATAATCCAAGTCATTCGGAGTATTACATCCGGCAAAGCGGAGGTCAATGGTATCAGTGCTTTATCTCAGAGGAATTATCTCTTAGAAAAAGATTGGATATAGTGCGGCAATATGGTATTGCCGGTATCGGCATATGGGCATTGGGTTACGATGACGGATACACTGCTTTTTGGGATGCATTGAAAGACAAATTATCAACATGTGCCGTAACTCCTTGTCAAGATTCAATTTTTGACAATGGCGGACCATCACGTGATTATTTACCCAATAGTGATTATACTTTTACTATCAATCCTCAAGGATCTTATCAACTTCAAATTTCATTTTCTTCATTTCAGCTGGAGCAAGGTTATGATACCCTTTTTATTTACAATGGAAGTTCAATCAATAGTCCTTTGATAGGCGCATATACAGGAAATAATTCTCCGGGTACTGTTCTGGCTAATTCCGGATCAGCTACTTTAAGATTTAAATCAGATGGTGCAACCCAAACCTCCGGATTTAAAGCAACATATCAATGTTTACAAGATCAAATAAAACCGGTAACTTCCATCAATACATCGCAATATCCCTGGGTAACATCGGATTTTACTGCTACGTTCAACGATAGCGATAATGTAGCCGTGGAAAAATCATTTTATCAAGTGATTGACAACAATAATGGAGATTGGAGAGCCAATGCCAATAGAGGATTCTTTTCAGATAATTTCGATGGAACAACCATACATGCCGATTGGACCATTGTAACCGGCAATTGGTCTATTCAATCCAATAATCTTGTGCAGACCGACGAATCAAATTCAAATACAAATATTTATGCTTATCTAAATCAAATGCTGAGCAATCGTTATCTTTATCATTGGCAATGGAAAATGGAAGGAATCGGGAATAACAGAAGGGCTGGGTTTCATTATTTTTGCGATTCGGCACAATATCCCAACAGAAAAAATTCGTATTTTGTATGGTATAGATTGGATAATGCTAAAATACAATTGTATAAAGTATCAAATGATGTATTTTCGTTAGTAGCAGAAGTGCCATATACGTTTGCAGCCAATCAATGGTACGACAGCAAAGTGATCTTCGACCGGATTACCGGTAAACACTGGATTTATATCAATGACCAACTTGTTTTGACCTGGACAGACAATTCGCCACACATCAACGGAAATTACATTTCTTTTCGTTCGGGCAACAGTAAGTACACGGTCAATAATTTGAAAGTTTATCGTAGCCGTTACCCCGTCGTGACGGTCACTGTGGGTAACCCATCGGCCGATATCCGGTATCAAAGTCAGAACCCTAATTCCATTGCGGCAAAAGTAAAATCCATTGTCATGGACCAGGCTGCCAATCTTTCCACTATTGTATCTAAAGATCTTTTTGTTGACTGGACTCTTCCATATTGCAGTAGCGTTTTAGACGGTTTGTCCAACGACGAAGATTATACATCGGATAATACACAGTTGCATGCCAATTGGGCAATGGTGTTGGATTCGCAATCGTCTACCGTGACTTATTGGGTTGCATTTGGTACGGCTCCCGGGGTAGATAACATTGTTCCTTGGACAAATGTTGGTTTCACCGGATCATTCTCCGCGTCTAACCTTAATTTGGCTCCGGGCACCTACTATGCTTCGGTAGTGGCTCAAAATGGAGCTGGGTTGTTGTCTGATACATGTGCAAGCGACGGCATAACTTATAATCCTGTGTCAAATACAAGTGAAATTCCAACAAACAATTCAGAAATTTTGTTGTATCCCAATCCATCATACGGAGTAATTGTGATAAGAAGCGAAAATCCATTAAGTTCACTTGAATTGTACGATACACAGGGAAAGTTAATACTAAGGAAAACATACTCAGTTAAAACTTATCAGGATAATATATTATTGACGGGAGAACATAAGTTATCATCAGGAATTTATTACATGCATATTTTTCAGGAATCAGGAAATAAAACATGTAAAAAATTTGTATTGCAACAATAAATGTCCAACGAATCATTAGATAGATTTGAAGAATTTCTTCCGGTGTTTCAAAACCGGCAGGATTTGGTTGAAAAGACAGCAGCACAAATACAAAAAGATTTTGCAAAAGCGGGAATTGAACTTGTATTTGAAAAAGGGCAGTTAACTTATCAAATGTTGGAAAAAGAAATGTTGCCACATTTGTCAAACTTTTTATATAAAAACCCGCTTAAATTAAAGGCAATCATTTATATCATCGACCTTGAGGAAGGATGGCAACAACGAAAGCCCGTGGATGTGAAACTTGAAAATTACCTTGTCTATGAAATCATCCGGAGAGAGTTTTTAAAAGTATTGATAAAAGAAAAATTTTCCCGTTAAATATTGATGTGAATTCTGTGAAAATTTTATTCAAATGTCTTTAATCAGAAGCTTGACAATTAAAAATTAAAGAATAAACATTATTTAATACGCAAAAAATTAACAAATTTCTTTACTTTGCAACAAATTTTAGAATGTGTCCATGGATAAATTTTCTTTCATCAGCCATGCCGACCCGGCTACAATAGAATCAATGTATCGTTCATACAAAGAAAATCCCGAAAATGTTGAGGAATCTTGGAGGGATTTTTTTCTTGGATTTGATTTTGCATTACAAAATTTTCAAAAAAAGCCCGGGGATATTGTTCCGGATAATTTTGCAAAAGAAGTAAAGGTATTGGCCTTGATCAATGCATACCGCGACCGGGGACATTTATTTACTAAAACCAATCCGGTCAGGGAAAGACGCAAATACCGCCCTACATTGGACATTGAAAATTTCGGATTGACAAGAGAAGACCTTAATGAAGAATTTCAAGCCGGCGAAGAGATAGGTTTGGGTAAAACCACTTTAGCCAAGATTATTGAGAGATTACAAGAGATATATTGTGATGCCATTGGAATAGACATTGACTATATACGCCATCCCGAAAAAATTCAATGGTTAAGGGAAAAAATTGAAAGAACTCCCAAACGCAAATTTACTGTCGAAGAGAAAAAGCATATTTTGAAAAAACTCGATCAGGCAACTGTATTTGAGGAGTTTTTACATAAAAAATTTGTAGGTCAAAAAAGGTTCTCTTTACAAGGTAGCGAATCTCTAATTCCCGCCCTGGATTTTATAATTGAAGAAGCGGCATTGTTGGGAATCAAAGAATTTGTTTTTGGAATGGCCCATAGGGGACGATTAAATGTATTGGCCAATATCTTTGGAAAAACCTACAAAGATATTTTTGCCGAGTTTGAAGGAAAAGAATATGAAGACAGGTCAGGGTTTGATGGCGATGTAAAATATCACTTGGGGTATTCATGTGAAGTTGAAACCGACCACAAGAAAAAAATAAAAATGACCATGATGCCCAACCCTTCACATCTTGAAGCAGTTGATCCTGTGGCTTTAGGGTTGGTAAGATCTAAAATCGACCACAATATTAAAAATGAGAAAGAAATTTTACCCATTTTGATACATGGTGATGCTGCCATTGCCGGGCAAGGCATTGTTTATGAGGTTATTCAAATGGCCCAATTGAGAGGCTACAAAGTGGGAGGTACCCTGCATATTGTCGTGAACAACCAGGTAGGATTTACAACCAATTATCTTGACGGCAGGTCCAGTACGTATTGTACTGACGTGGCAAAAGTTACGGCCTCTCCGGTTTTTCATGTGAATGCCGATAATGTAGAAGCTGTGTTGCATGCTTGTGAGCTTGCTTTGCAATACAGAGAGACATTTGGAGGTGATGTGTTTATCGATTTGTTGGGATACCGCAAATACGGACATAATGAAGGGGATGAACCACGTTTTACTCAACCTTTATTGTATAAGATTATTGCCAAACATCCACCTACCCGTGAGATTTATTTAAAATCTCTTTTGGAAGAAAACGTGATTACTAAAGAAGAAGCAAAGAAAATGGAGGAAGAGTTTCAAAATCTCCTCCAAGAACGCCTCAACGAGTCCAAGCAGATAACCCGTTCGAAAATAACATCATTTTTGGAAAAAGAATGGCAACACATCGAAACAGAGCAGTCCGAGAAAGATTTAATTAAGTCGCCGGAAACCGGAGTAAGTAAGCAAAAAATACGGGAGTTGGCAAAAAAAATTTTTACACTACCACAGGACAAGAAGTTTTTCAACAAAATAGTCCGTTTGATGAACGAACGACATGACATGGTGATGAAAGATGAAAAAGTTGACTGGGGAGTGGCCGAAACATTGGCCTACGCAACTTTGTTGTCCGAAGGGCATCCGGTGAGAATATCGGGGCAAGATGTCGAAAGAGGTACGTTTTCTCATCGCCATGCAGTGATTAAAATTGAAGATTCGGAAGAGGAATATATTCCTTTGAGAAATATCAGTGATAATCAGGCGCCTTTTTATATTTACAATTCTTTACTGTCTGAATATGCAGTATTGGGATTTGAGTATGGATATGCCTTTGGTGTGCCGGATGGGTTGACAGTATGGGAAGCTCAGTTTGGAGATTTTTACAATGGCGCTCAAATAGTCGTTGATCAATTTATCAGTTCGGCTGAAGACAAATGGAATGTAAAAAATGGTGTTGTCATGTATTTACCTCATGGTTTTGAAGGGCAAGGCGCCGAACATTCCAGTGCCCGCATCGAAAGATTCTTGCAATTATGTGCCGAGAATAACATGATCGTGTGCAATCCGACCACACCGGCAAATTTTTTCCATCTTTTACGCCGTCATCTAAAATGGTCTTACAGAAAACCAATGGTGATTTTCACACCTAAAAGTTTATTGCGACATCCTTTGTGTGTCTCAACCATTGATGAATTGGAAAAATCAAGATTCCAACCTGTGTTGGATGATCCCGATCATAAAGACAAAGTCGAAACATTGGTCTTGTGTTCCGGCAAGATTTACTATGAACTTATTGAGAAACGCAAAGAATATGGCGTAAACGATGTTGCCATTGTGAGAATTGAGCAACTTTATCCGTTCCCGGAAGAGCAGGTCAATGCAATGTTGGATAAATATAAAGATGCCGGCAGAAAGTTATGGGTTCAGGAAGAACCTCAAAATATGGGTCCTTGGTGGTATATTTGTTCAAAATTAGGATACGATCGGTTGAAATTGGTATCTATCCCCGAAAGCGCCAGCCCCTCTACCGGATCCTATAAATTGCATCAAAAACGTATGCAAGATTTGTTTGATAAAGTTTTTGAAAAACAAAAGATAACCAAACAACAGTTATAGAATTATGATAATAGAAATGAAAGTTCCCTCACCGGGAGAAAGTGTAACAGAAGTGCAAATAGCCAACTGGCTTGTAAAAAATGGCGATATTGTAGAAAAAGATCAGGTTATTGCCGAGATAGATTCTGATAAAGCCACGTTGGAACTGGCTGCGGAGGAGTCAGGTAAAATTGAAATTTTGGTACAAGAAGGAGAGGTTGTAAAAGTAGGTGATGTAGTTTGCAAAATTGACACCTCCTTCAGTCCGGAAAGTTCTTCCACAACATCCGTAAGTAAAACTTCATCAAAACCTGAGTCCAAAAAACAACCTGAAGAATCTCAAACTATTACCCAACAACAATCTGCTCAAACAGAAATAAAACAAAAGCCTGTGGCAAAATCCACCCCGCTTGCAGAAAAAATGATGCTAGAAAATAAGATTGATCCTTCAAAAGTAAAGGGATCAGGCCCCAACGGAAAAATATTAAAACATGATGTCATAAAATATCTAAGCGGGGGTATTGATGCAAGCAACATAACTCAATGGGGAGGCAGCCGTGAAACAAGAAGGGAAAAAATGTCGATGCTCCGCAAAAAAATATCGGAGCGGTTGGTGTCTGTTAAAAATGAAACGGCGATGCTGACTACCTTTAACGAGGTCGACATGAGCGCCGTCATTGCATTAAGAAATAAATACAAAGAAGCTTTCAAAGAAAAACATGGTATAGGTCTTGGCTTTATGTCTCTTTTTACTAAAGCCGTTTGCGAGGCCTTGAAAATGTTTCCGGCTGTAAATGCCTATATTGATGGAGATGAAATTGTATATCATGAATATTGCGATATTGGTATAGCGGTCTCAACCCCCAAGGGATTGATGGTGCCCGTTATACGCAATGCTGAAGTGAAATCATTGGCAGAAATTGAAAAAGAGATAAAAAACTTGGCCACAAAAGCCAGAGAAGGTAAAATATCGATTGAAGAAATGACCGGCGGTACGTTTACCATCACCAATGGCGGTGTATTCGGATCGATGTTGAGTACTCCGATCATCAATCCCCCTCAAAGCGCCATTCTCGGCATGCACAATATTGTGGACCGTCCTGTGGCAGTGAATGGTAAAGTAGAAATCAGACCGGTGATGTATGTGGCATTGTCGTATGATCACAGAATAATTGACGGACGCGAAAGTGTAAGCTTTTTATATAAAGTTAAAGAAATGATTGAAAACCCTGTAAAAATGATTTTCAGCGGAAAAGAACCTGAAGAAATTTTGTTAAACCTTTAAAAATATTATGCTATGTATCCTGAAGAATTAGTTGCTCCCATGCGAAAAGAATTAACCGATTATGGATTTATTGAATTGACTACTCCGCAGCAAGTTGATGAGATAATGAAAAATACTCAGGGAACACTTTTAATAGTGGTCAACTCTGTGTGTGGCTGTGCTGCCGGATCGGCAAGACCCGGTGTGTTGCTCTCGCTGAAAGCTAACAAAAAACCCGATGTATTGGCCACCGTATTTGCCGGAGTGGATAAAGAAGCCACTCAGCGTGCAAGAGAATATATGTTGCCTTTTCCACCGTCTTCCCCTTCAGTAGCTTTGTTTAAAGATGGCAAATTGGTTCACTTTTTGGAAAGACATCATATCGAAGGACACTCTCCTGAGGCCATTGCAGCAAATTTAATGAGCGCTTACGAAGAGTTTTGTTAATTGCAACATGTTTTAAAAGTTTTTTTATAAAAATAAGCCCATTTTCCCTTGAGATCATTAAGAGGAGTATAATCATTGCTCCTCTTTTTTTCTAAAAAAAATTGTAACATTCGTTTAAAAAAATCTGTATTACAAAAATTTCATTCTAAAAAAAGTTTGCATGAAGCAATAATCTTTCTTGCAATCAAAAAAATTTATATCTTAGCATTGTTCGATCAATCAATATTCACTTAATCTTTTGATTCATGCACTAATGCAAATACTTAAAACCAAGATCAGTTTTAATATTTACGAAAAAATACAAAAATTTCTATACATCTATATTTGAAATTTGTATATTTGCCCGCTCTTTGAATGATAATAGCCCCGGTGGCGGAATTGGTAGACGCGCCGGACTCAAAATCCGGTGGTGGCAACACCGTGCGGGTTCGAGTCCCGCCTGGGGCACACAGCCCTCAAAAAGCCCTTCTTTGTAAGGGCTTTTTGTTTATATTTATACAACATCGATTCGTAGATGGATAAAGAAAAACAACTAAAATACGACAAAGCTTATCTTCGGATGGCTCTCGAATGGGCCAAATTGTCTTATTGCAAGCGTAAACAGGTTGGAGCTTTGATTGTGAAAAACAATACCATCATAGCCGATGGTTACAATGGCACCCCATCAGGATTTGAGAATAAATGTGAGGATGACGATGGATTGACTTATTGGTATGTATTGCATGCTGAAGCCAATGCCATAATGAAAGTGGCCCGATCGACTCTTAATTCCGATGGAGCAACTTTGTATATTACTTTATCTCCTTGTCGTGAATGCAGTAAATTGATATTACAAGCAGGCATAAAAAGAGTGGTTTACATTTTTGATTATAAAGATACCGGCGGCTTGGATTTTTTGAGATCGGCAGGCATTGAAGTGAATCAAATCACTGATTTGTAAAAATGTTTTAAGTAATTTTTTGCATACAAATTCTTGTTTATCTTTAACGCCTGTGAATATGGATAAAACAAAAAAAATTCATGCATAAGAATATCTATCAGTCAATAATTCCTTTAATTATTGGACTCTCGGTGGTGTTGGGGTTTTATTTGGGAAAACACTTTGACCGTAACGAGTTTATTCAAAACAATGTGCAAAACTCGCCTGTTTCGCACTTGAAAAATCTCCCTTATATCATTCAGTTGATCGAGAATTATTATGTAGACACTGTGAATGTAGCCGATTTTCTTGAAACCGGCATAAATGACATGCTCGCCGAATTGGATCCGCACAGTACATACATACCTGCACGGGATTTTAATCGTGTCAATGAAAGTTTAGAAGGAAGTTTTCAGGGAATAGGTGTTGAGTTTAGAATGTTTAAAGATACTTTATTGATAACACGTGTGATACCCGGTGGACCTTCAGAAAAGGCCGGATTAAGATCCCTTGACAGGATTGTAAAGGTAGAAGAAATGGATATTGCCGGTAAGAATATTTCCAGCGATTCGATTGTGAAAATACTTAGAGGACCGGCTAATTCTGTAGTTAATATTTCAGTATATCGAAAATCCGAAAACAAAGTATTCCCTGTAACGATACGTAGGGGAGTAATCCCGATAAAAAGCATCAATGTTTATGAAATGATTGATTCTAAAACCGGGTATATAAAAATAGATCGTTTTTCCAGGAATACTTATTTTGAGTTTCTCGATGCAATGAGTCATTTGGAACAAAATGGTATGCAAAGGCTCATCCTTGATTTGCGAGATAACGGTGGGGGATATTTAAATGCTGCCACAGCCATAGCCAATGAGTTCCTTCCAAAAGGCAAATTGATAGTTTTTACTAAAGGAAAAGCAAGAAAAAGAGAAAATTATTTTTCTGACAAAGACGGAAAATATCTAAAAATACCAATAACTGTTTTGATAAATGAAAATTCGGCATCTGCCAGTGAAATTGTTTCCGGTTGTTTGCAAGATCATGACAGAGCCATTATCATTGGCAGACGTTCGTTTGGTAAAGGACTGGTGCAAGAACAATTTAATTTGCCGGATGGAAGTGCATTGCGTTTGACAGTTGCAAGATATTTCACCCCTTCAGGTCGTTTCATTCAAAAACCATACTCAGGAAAAATTGAAGAATACATCACAGAGACCTATCAACGTTATTACTCAGGCGAATTATTTCATGAAGACAGTGTAAAAACATTTGACACCACCAAATATTATTCAGATTGCGGCAGGTTGTTAGTGGGAGGTGGAGGAATTTATCCTGATATATTTGTGCCTGCCGATACTTCAATATTTCCTTCACATTTAAGCCGGTTTGTAAATTTTACACTCATGCAGAATTTTGCCATTGAGTATATTGAAAGCAACTATATCAGAGGAGTTAATGATCCTGATAAAATTATAGCAAAATTTGAAGAGGACCCTTTGAAATGGAAAAAATGGATTGATTATAACAAAAACAATGGGTTGGAAATAAATTATCAAACGGTCTTGACTTTAAAGGATTTTTACAATCAGAGAATTTTGAATTTTATGTTGAGAATTTTAAAAAATGAAACTGATGTTTTCAAATATATGATGAATAGCGACAATGAAGTAAAAAAAGCGTTAGAGATTTTGAATAAAACAAAAAGCGGAAACCCATGTGAGTTTCCGCTTTTACAAAATTAGTTACAACCTTGATTATTGGTTGCCACCTTCAGCCGGTGCAGCTTGAGCAGCTGAATCAGCAGGAGCAGTTTCAGCAGGAGCAGCTTCAGCAGGAGCAGCTTCAGCAGCTTCGGTAGTTTCTTCTTGAGCATTTTCCATTTCGCTCAATGCTTGATCAACTTGCTCTTGAGCTTCAGCTTCAGCTTGAGCAGCTTCTTCTTCTGATTGGCCGCATGAAACAAACGTCAAAGATGCAGCCATCATGGCTAAAAACATTACTTTTTTCATAATTTTTTGTTTTAAAAGGTTAATAATTTGGCAGCACAAATGTATAATTTTTTTTTCAAATAATGCATGATTTTAATAAAATCTATTAACATTTTTTATTTGACAATATCCACGTATCAATCTATTTTTGTATGCAAAGTATAACCCTAAAATTTTAAAACTATGGCTTTTGAATTACCAAAATTACCTTATGATTACAATGCATTAGAACCTTACATTGATGCTAAAACCATGGAGATTCATCATACCAAGCATCATGCAGGGTATGTAAACAATCTGAACAATGCCATTCAAGGTACACCATTAGAAAATGAAACCATTGAGAGCATTTTGTCCAAAGTATCACAGTTGACGGCTGCTGTCAGAAATAATGGAGGAGGGCACTACAACCATTCATTGTTTTGGACAATTTTAACTCCTGTCAGCAGCAAGGAACCTAAAGACGAAGCCTTGATAAATGCAATCAACGATGCTTTTGGATCGTTTGAAGAATTTAAAAAGCAATTTTCACAGGCAGCTGTATCCCAATTTGGTTCCGGTTGGGCTTGGTTAATTGTCACCCCTGATAAAAAATTGGCAGTATGTAGCACCCCAAATCAGGATAACCCACTGATGGACGTGGCGTCTGTAAAAGGAACCCCTATTCTTGGTCTCGACGTATGGGAGCATGCGTATTACTTGCATTATCAAAACCGCAGAGCAGATTATGTTGCTAACTTCTGGAATATTGTCAATTGGGATGAGGTTGCCAGAAGGTATCATCAAGCAATCAAGTAATATAACCCTTATAAAATGATAAGGTTGGTTGACAGAAAAGCGGATCACTATTTTTGGTCCGCTTTTTTTCTGTTTATTCTTTTTTTTACATGCTTAAAATCGAATTCTGCCAATCAATCTTATTCATTATATCTAAACATTGAAAAATCAGCTAAAAATTTTTCATTTATTAGATTAGAAAAAAAATTTAAATTATCGAATGATTCTGCATGCGCTGCAAACGATTCAATCGCATTGCCAAAATATTTTAAATTAAAAGCAGTTTTATTGGCTATATTTCTTGGAAATTTTGGAGCCCATAGAATTTATCTTGGTACATCCCCCATTGTGCCTGTTGCATATTGTGTCACTCTGGGTGGTTTTTTTATTTTGCCGATATTGGATGCCATTTACATTTTATTGCAACCCGATCCGAAAATGTTGTTAAACAACAATTCATTTCTTTTGTGGAATCATTGAGAATTTTGTGAAACTCAATTAAACTTTACTCCACGGTTACAGATTTGGCCAAATTTCTGGGTTGGTCCACATTACAACCTCTCATCACGGCAATGTAATAACTCAGTAATTGCAAAGGAATCACTGAAACCAATGGAGAAAGTATCTCGTCTGTCTCAGGAATTTCAATCACATAATCGGCCATGTTTTTCACTGTAGTGTCCCCTTCGGATACAATGGCTATGATAACCCCTTTTCTTGCTTTAACTTCTTGGATGTTGCTTACTACTTTCTCGTATGAACGTCCTTTTACGGCTATTACTACAACCGGCATCTCTTCATCGATCAAAGCGATTGGTCCGTGTTTCATCTCTGCAGCGGGATAGCCCTCAGCATGTATATAAGAAATTTCCTTTAATTTCAAGGCACCTTCCAATGCCACAGGGAATGTAAATCCACGGCCCAAATAAAGAAAGTTTCTTGCGTGAATAAATCTTTCAGCTACATTTTTAATTTTTTCACTATTTTCCAAAATTTTTGCAACCTTTTGAGGGATGTTTTCCAATTCAACCAACAACGAGTTTAACCGGTTTTTGGGTAAAGTTCCTTTAAGTGAGGCCAAACGTAATGCCAATAAAGTGAGTACTGTAACCTGAGCGGTAAATGCTTTGGTTGATGCAACGCCTATTTCAGGACCGGCGTGAGTATAAGAGCCTGCATGCGTGGCACGTGAAATAGATGAGCCGACAACATTGCAAATTCCCAAAATAATAGCACCCTTTTGCTTGGCCAGTTCAATGGCAGCCAATGTGTCTGCAGTTTCGCCCGATTGAGAGATGGCAATCACTACATCATCTTCATAGATGACCGGATTTCTATACCGGAATTCGGAGGCGTATTCAACTTCAACAGGAATCCTTGCCAAAGATTCAATCAGATATTCACCTACCAAACCGGCATGCCAGCTTGTGCCACAGCCAACTATGATAATTCTTCGGGCATTTAATAGTTTTTGTTCATACTCGCTGATACCCCCCAAAAAAACATGACCTTTTTCAGAGTCCAATCTCCCTCTAAAACTGTCTTTGATCGATTGTGGTTGTTCGAATATTTCTTTCAACATAAAATGGTCAAATCCCCCCTTTTCGATAGATTCGAGATTCATTTCCAATTGTTGTATATAGGGTGTTTTATATTCTTTGTGTATAGTTAAGAGTTTCAAATCCTTGCCGGGTTCGACGACAACTATCTCTTCATCTTCAAGATAAACTACATCTTTTGTATATTCTATGATGGGTGTGGCATCGGATGCAAGATAATAAGCATCTTTACCGATACCCACTACCAGAGGACTACTTTTTTTTGCGGCAATCAGGCGATTAGGGTTTTCTTCAGACATGATCACAATGGCATATGCTCCAATCACTTCATTCAGAGCAATTCTGACCGCTTCTACCAGGTCGCATTTTTCATTTTCTTGAATTTCTTCAATCAAATGTGCCAATACTTCGGTATCGGTGTCGCTCACGAATTGATGTCCACGTTTTATCAACTCTTTTTTTAAGGTTAGATAATTTTCTATAATTCCATTATGAATGATAGCCAACCGATTATTACCCGAATAATGGGGATGGGCATTCACATCATTGGGTTCTCCATGGGTAGCCCAGCGCGTATGTCCAATGCCTATATTGGAGTGCAAGTTGAGCGATTTGGTGAATTCTTCCAGATCGCTCACTTTCCCCTTCTTTTTAAAAATTTTTATTTTGTTTTCTATCATTAAAGCGATTCCGGCACTGTCGTATCCACGGTATTCCAAACGTTTTAATCCTTTTATAAGGATTGGATAGGCATTTTCTTTGCCCACATATGCAACTATTCCGCACATATAAATTTAATTTTTCAATTTGCTAATATATAATTTTAATTGCATTGGATTGACAGGGTGTTTTTCGTTGTTGAGAACAACTCTTGTAGCTTGTATGGCTCGTCCGGATACATATACAGCCAAATGATCGTCAATGAGGCCGGCATTTAGTTTTTGGTGAATATAACGGGTAATATTAAAAACGTAGGCCTGAATGTCGGAATGATAAGTGCCGTCAAAAAATGTCAATCCTTCCTGAAAATCGGGTATTTGATAGTTGTTCCCGGTGCTGTCAACAAATGCCATAGTTAATCTTTCCGGTAACAAATAAGAACCTGTGAGGGAATTGTTAACCGGCAATATCAATTCGGCTTTATTGACGTAATAGTTTTTTGATTTCAAGTTTTCTAAGTTTTTCAGTCGCAAATTTAAATAAATACCATGCATTGACTGAATATACGCAGCTGTGGTATCAACAGGTGTTGTCAAAGATGAATAGGCCTGTGACCCGTTTGGATATATTTTAAAATGGTTGAATCGTGCTGCCGAAACAGGGAAATTAAAACTGTAGGTAGCCTGAGTGCCGGTTGACAATTGCCGATAATACATGATAATTCTACTGTCGGTATTTACCAGATTAAAGGAAGTGATAAAACCTTGGCCGGGTGGTGGAAAAATCGGACCGGATAATGTCTTAGAAGCAAAAATTTGATTGTCTTCGTCTATGTATGTGTAAATGTCGGGTTGTACACATATGCCTTTAAAAAAAGCTTTCCAATCATCATTGGAAGAAAATTGACCATGTTGGATAATTTTCTCTCCTAAACTTTTCTTCAATGGTATACGTAAAAGTGGAGATCGTTTTATGCCTTCCACAATTGGACTGTCCGTCAGGTTGGGTTTATAGCTGACAGCACCTATCAAATATGGCTTGACAGGGATTTGACTGAAATGATAATAGGTCGAATCTATGTAAATATCGGAGGTGAGTTCAAAAACTTTCAATGTAATGGGCACCGTTACGGGGCCATAGTTTGCTTGGTAGGCCAGATAAAGTACTACTGAATCAACTACATAATCGGAAGGATTTGTGAACGAGAGAGATGCTGTGGTTAGATGGGGTTGTGCATAAAATGATGACATGGCAATACCAAAAACCGGATCATTCATTATGCCTGCCATCATATATGCTACCTTTGAAGTAGGAAGTGAATCCAATGTATCGTGATACGACTCCAAAGGAATTGTTATCATTTCTGAATTATACGGGTCGCTCAAATATCCCGGTGCCGGTGTCGTTTTCTTTTTACATGCATAAACAAGCAACAAAACACCCAATATAAAAAATAATGCGGAATAAAATTTATTCCGCATTGGTAATGGATTTAACAAGTTTTTTTTCATTATTCGGTCAAAATTTCGCTACCTTCCAATACTTCTTCCAAAAAATTTAAGAATGATGAAACTCTTTTTTCGGCATCTTCTTCAAAATTCCATACAGGTAAACCGCTTTGTTCGACTATTTCTGTCAAATCTTTGTCGGGGTTGGGGGTGCCAATGGCAAGTGCTTCGGAATGATTGGCCGCCAATTTATATAAGTTTTTCACAGTAGGTTGTTCGAGGATTTTTAAATTACTTTTTGAAATATCGTCGGACGCAATTTTTTTGGCAAAATCGGGAGTAAATGAGTCGTTGAGGTTCATGTTGTAAAGAATGGTGACGATTTTTGCATTTGATAATAAGGGTTCATTTTTGAAAATAGTTTTTAGATATAAAGGCAATAAACCACACATCCATCCGCTACAAACTACTATATCAGGAGCCCAGCCAAGTTTCTTAACTGTTTCTACAATGCCTTTTGAATAAAATATGGTTCTTTCATCATTGTCTGTGAAAAAAGGAGTGTTTTCGTCTCCGTAGAATGCTTTTCTTTTGAAAAATTCTTCGTTTTCTACAAAATAAACCTGCATTCTTGAAGGTTGAATAGAAGCGACTTTCATTATTAAGGGGTAATCGGAGTTGTTGACAATTAAGTTGATCCCCGATAATCTTATTACCTCGTGCAATTGATGCCTCCTTTCGTTGATTAACCCATATTTGGGCATAAAGTTCCGGATTTCATTGTTTGACATTATACCCAGGGCTAATTCGTTTGATAATGTTGAAATTTCCGACTCACGAACAAACGGAGTCATCTCCTGAGAAACAAAAAGAACGCGCTTTTTTTTCATCATTTTATTAGGATTTTTTTAAGATTATGCACAAAATTAAGAAAAAAATCGCCTTTTTCAATCATTTTTTTTTTATTTGTCGCATTTTTTAAATTCATTTTAAATAAAAATTTTATGTTGATTGCCCGTTCTTCCAAAGAATTGCTCAATATTTTGTCGTCCTTAAACCGGGATCATTCGGTAGGGTTTGTTCCCACTATGGGCGCATTGCATCCCGGACACCTTTCGTTGGTCAATTCTTCAATCGAAAATAATGACATTACGGTTTGCGACATTTTTGTCAATCCTACTCAATTTAATAATCCTGATGACTACAAGAATTATCCGGTAACGATTGATGAAGATATCCAAAAATTGAGAGATGCAGGGGTAGATATCTTGTTTTTACCCACGATCGATGATATTTATCCTGAGGGCTTGAAAAAAATTTCCATACCATTGGGTGTATACAATGAAGTAATGGAAGGACAATACCGTCCCGGACATTTTGACGGTGTGGTTACCGTGGTGAAAAAATTGTTTGATTTGGTAAAACCTACCCGTGCTTATTTTGGTGAAAAAGATTATCAGCAATTGTGCGTGATTCGAAAAATGGTAGAATTTTTTAAAATTCCTGTAGAAATAATTGCATGCCCCACAGTAAGGGAAAAAGACGGGTTAGCAATGAGTTCGAGAAATCTCCGTTTGAGTCCGGAAGGACGTAAATTGGCAACTCAAATTTATAAAGCAATGGTAGAAGCAAAAGAAATGTTTTTACAAGGGTTGCCCTCAAATGAGGTCGCTGCCGCGATTTTGAAAAAATATTCAGGGCCGCTTGAATGGGAATATTTTGAAATCCGGGATGAAAATACTTTCCTGCCGGTTGAAAATAAACATCAAAACGCAACACCTCGATTATTTGTGGCTGCTTATGTTGAAGGTATCCGTTTGATAGATAATATGGTGTTGATTTAATTCTTAACTTTGCGACGCTATGATGGTACATGTAGTCAAATCTAAAATTCACAGGGTTAAAGTCACTCAAGCCGATTTGAATTACATTGGCAGTATCACTATTGATGAAGAGTTGATGGAAGCAGCCAATATTATTGAAGGGGAGAAAGTGCAAGTGGTAAACCTGAACAATGGCGAACGTCTCGAAACCTATGTCATCAAAGGGAAAAAAGGTTCGGGTGAGGTTTGCCTCAACGGGCCTGCTGCCAGAAAAGTGGCGGTTGGAGATATAGTTATTATAATTGCTTACGCATTGATGGATTTTGAAGAAGCTAAACGTTTCAAGCCTACTATAATTTTCCCTGATGAAACTACAAACAAACTCCGTGATTAAAATCCTTCGACTTGCAAAAGATTTTAAATATCGTCAAGGTTATATTCCCTTTTATCCTTGGAATATTTTTGATTTTTTATGTTTACCGCTCACTCACTCCTAAGGACATTCAAGAAATAAAAGCATCGATTCTTCAAGCAAATTATTTTTGGATACTTGTTTCCATTTCATTGGGAGCTTTGAGCCACTGGATTCGTGCTTTGCGTTGGAGAATTACTCTTCAGTCGGTTGGAGTAAATTTTGATAAATTCACCGCTTTTTATTCAGTAATGATAGGATATTTGATAAATCTTGTTTTGCCAAGGGCCGGTGAAGTGTCTCGTGCCGTTTATTACGCAAGATACCGACAAGCGCCTTTTGATAAAACTTTTGGTACTATACTGGCTGAGCGAATATTGGACACAATCATATTATTAACTTTAATTGTAACTATCTTTTTTCTGGAATACGAAAAAATTGGAGGAATTATATTACAAAGTCCTTTAGGAACATTATTTACTTCTCCGTTACAAACTATAATTTTATCGCTTTTACTTCTGGTTCTGGTCTTTACCTTTTTTTGGTTTATTAAATACTCTCAGTCAAAGATCGCAGAAAAATTAAGGTCATTTTTATCGGGTTTTCTGGATGGCATTGCCGGCATTCTTTATATTCCACAAAAAGGTTTATTTTTGTTTTATACCTTATTAATTTGGTTTTTATATTATGCAATGTTTCATGTGGCAATTTGGTGTTTACCGGGAACTTCGGGCGTGCCTATAATGGGCATATTGACTGCATTTATCGTGGGGGGCCTAAGCATTGCCGTCACAAACGGTGGGATAGGGGCTTTCCCCCTCGGCATTCGTGAAATTTTGTTTTTATATGGTGTTAATGTAAACATCGGTTATGCCTTTGGATGGATTATTTGGACCGCTCAAACATTGATGATTGTAATTTTAGGTGTAATTTCGCTGATATTGATCAAAAAAGATAAAAAGTATGCTTAATTACGATGAAATCTTAAAAGAAAAAATTTGTGAATTGGACCAATTGAAAAGAATCGTGATGTCCCATCGTTTGCTTTCAAAAAAGATTGCCTTTACCAATGGTTGTTTCGACATAATTCATACGGGGCATTTACATTATCTTGCCAAAGCAAAGTCATTGGCCAACATATTGATAGTAGGTGTTAACTCTGATCAATCGGTAAAAAAGTTAAAAGGTCCAAAGCGTCCGGTGTTTAATGAAAATGACAGGGCTTTTCACCTGGCTTCTCTTCATGTGGTAGATTATGTAATTATTTTTGATGAAGAAACCCCTCTTAAATTGATAGAGACACTTCAACCCGATGTACTTGTGAAAGGCGGAGATTATGACCCTAATGTCGAAGACCCCGGCAATCCCTCCTATATTGTCGGGAGTGATGTGATTAAGAAAAATGGTGGGGAAGTAGTTGCCATACCATTTTTAGAAGGATATTCTACTACATCTCTGATAGATAAAATAAAAAATATTTGAATGTATGAAAAAGAAGGAACAAACACTCCCTTTTTTTCTGAAAGAAAAGCTTGGTTCTGTTGGTAACTCTATCTTCAGTGTTATGACTGCCATGGCTAATGAAGCTCAAGCGATTAACATGGCTCAGGGATTTCCCGATTTTTCTTGCGACAATGAATTACAAAGTTTGGTCTATCAATACATTCAAAAGGGATACAACCAATATGCACCTATGCCCGGTGTTTATGAACTAAGAACGGCTTTAGCCGGAAAAATCAAAGAACTTTACGGCCAAACATTCGATCCTGAAACAGAAATAACCATCACGGCAGGTGCCACACAAGCCATCTTTACGGCTATTCAAACCTTTGTACATCCTGATGACGAGGTCATTGTTTTTACTCCGGCTTATGATTCATATGTTCCGGCAATTGATCTGGCAGGAGGAAAACCTGTCTATTATCAAATGGTTGGACCTGATTTTAAAATAGATTGGGCAAAAGTGAAGAATCTCATTAACTCCCAAACACGAATGATGATTATCAACACGCCCCACAATCCCAGTGGAAAAGTTTTTACAAAAGAAGACCTAACCGAATTGGAAAGGATTTTGAAAAATACCAATATTATTTTAATCAGCGACGAGGTATATGAACACATTGTTTTTGACGGAAAAAGGCATGTCAGTGTTTGTGAATTGCCGTATTTAAAGGAACGCTCCCTGGTGATTTCTTCGTTCGGTAAGGTATATCATACCACCGGATGGAAAATCGGATATTGCTACGGTCCGGATTATTTGATGAAAGAATTCAGAAAAGTTCATCAATACAATGTTTTCAGTGTGAATACTCCAATTCAATATGCTTATGCGGCATATCTTCAATACAAAGAAAAATACTTGTCACTATCTTCTTTTTATCAGAGAAAAAGAGATTATTTTCTTGATTTGATCAAAGATTCTGCGTTTACTTTCAAACCGGCCGAAGGCACATATTTTCAACTGTTAAATTACCAACAATTATCGGAAGATAATGATGTGGCATTTGCAGAAAAACTTACCCGGCAATTTAAAATCGCATCTATCCCGGTGTCTGTGTTTTATCACAAAAAAGTCCAACAGCATTATCTTAGATTTTGTTTTGCCAAAAATGACGAAACATTAATGAAAGCGGCTGAAATTTTAAACAACATAAAACTGTGATGCTTCATGTTACGTCTTGCATGGTTGCAATATAATCCCGTATGGGAAAAACCTGAAATAAACCTTCGAAAAATTGACGAGTTTCTTTTGCACTGGAATGGTGCCGATATGTTGATTCTTCCGGAAATGTTTACCACCGGATTTACCATGAATCCCCGGCCATTCTTGTCTATCTCCGCTAAAGCTTTGGAATGGATGAAAAAAACGGCTCGAGAAATTAATACGGTTGTTTGTGGAAGCATCATTGCAGAAAACAATGGCAGCCCGGTCAATAGATTTTATGCCTGCTTTCCTAATGGACAGGCCGTTCATTATGATAAAAGACATCTGTTCCGCATGGCAGGCGAAGATAAGCATTATACTCCCGGGGGCGAGAGAATCACTTTCCAAATAAAAGATTGGATTATCGCCCCATTTATATGTTATGACTTGAGATTTCCTGTATGGTCAAGAAACATTCAAGATAACCACATCTTATATGATTTGGCAATATATGTTGCTAACTGGCCCAAAGCCCGTATTCATGCCTGGGATGTGTTGTTGAAAGCCAGATCAATCGAAAATGCTTGTTATTGCCTTGGAGTAAATCGTATTGGTGTTGATGGCTATGATGTAGAATACAATGGACATTCAGGTTTGTATGATTTTAAAGGAGATTGCCTTCAATTTGCCGGTAATACGCAGGGAGTGTTTTATGCCACACTGGATAAGCAGCCTTTGATTGAATACAGACAAAAATTTCCTGTATTCCTGGATGCCGATAGATTTAATATTATATTTTAACGCATGATTTGTTTCGCATGATTTAATTTTCTTACAAAACCGGCAATGATCGTAAAAATCTATATGGGTCGGAGATAAAAACATTTTACATTGTATAATTTGGTTTAAAAATTTTAATTTCGCAAATAGAACACATCAAATATTTGAATGAAAATGAACAAAAAAGTAGCACTGATTACGGGAGTCACCGGACAAGACGGGGCTTATCTTGCGGAATTTCTTTTAAAAAAAGGTTATATTGTACATGGCATCAAACGCCGCAGCTCTTTGTTTAATACCGACAGAATCGATCACCTCTATAAAGACCCTCATGAATCGGATGTCAACTTTTTTTTGCATTATGGCGATATGACCGATTCTACCAATCTCATCAGAATTATTCAAGAGGTGCAACCTGATGAAATTTACAACTTGGCAGCCCAATCACATGTAAAGGTTTCTTTTGAAACGCCGGAATATACAGCCAATGCCGATGCCCTTGGTACTCTTAGGATTCTCGAGGCCATTAGAATTTTGAAATTAGAAAACAAAACCCGCTTTTATCAAGCATCTACCTCCGAACTTTATGGATTGGTGCAAGAAGTTCCTCAAAACGAAAATACACCTTTTTATCCTCGCAGTCCATATGCTGCAGCCAAGCTTTATGCTTATTGGATTACAAAAAACTACCGTGAAGCATATGGAATTTTTGCTTCCAACGGCATCTTGTTTAATCACGAAAGTCCTATCAGAGGAGAAACATTTGTAACCAGAAAAATTACAAGGGGGGTAGCCCGTATCAAACATGGATTACAAGAAAAAATTTATCTTGGAAATCTTGATGCACAAAGGGACTGGGGACATGCCAAGGATTATGTAGAAGGCATGTGGATGATATTACAACATCACAAACCCGATGATTTCGTTTTGGCTACCAACAAAACCACTTCGGTAAGACAATTTGCCACCTTGGCATTTAAATTTGCCGGTATAGATATTGAATGGCAGGGCAAAGGCATTGAAGAAAAAGGCATTGACCGTAAAACCGGTAAAACACTGGTTGAGGTCGACCCTCGTTATTTTCGTCCTACTGAGGTTGACCTGTTAATTGGCGATTACTCCAAAGCAAAAAAAGAACTTGGATGGGAGCCTAAACATACACTCGAAGATTTGATTAAAGACATGGTGGAAAGCGACTTGAAAATTTTTGAACGTGATAAATATCTCAAAGAGGGAGGGCATAAAATATTCAATTACTATGAATGATGATTTTTCGCAAGAAAGACCCTTGAAAAAAAACGAATTGATTGAAAATATCGACTTTTATTATACTCCGGAGGGCTACAAGGTGTTTACGGCACATTACTTATTGAAGCGAGGGTATTGTTGTAAAAACGGGTGCAGGCATTGTCCTTATGGATTTGACCCCAAAACCGGCAGGTTTGACCGGAATAAATGAGATATTTATTTTGGTTAGTAAATTAATTTAATAACTAACTCACCAATGGTATTTCAGTCAATGTAAGCAATGACTTTCAATTCTATGGCAATGGGAGTGGGTAATGCATTCACCTCAATGGTGGTACGGCATGGAGGGTTTTCTTTAAAATATTCGGCCCAAAGACGGTTATATACAGGAAAATCTTTTTTCATATTAGTCAAAAAAACAGTCACATCAATGATCTTATCCCATGATGATCCCGATGCTTCAAGAATGGTACGAACGTTTTCGAAAACACTGCGGCATTGCACTTCAATGTCGTAAGAAATTACATTGCCGTTTTCGTCAATTGTTACACCGGGGATGTCTTTACTTCCTTTCACCCGAGGACCAACACCTGACAAAAACAATAAATTTCCCAGACGTCTGGCGTGCGGATACAAACCCACCGGTTCGGGCGCTTTATCGGAAAAAATACTTTTTTTGTTTTCCATAATGATTGCTTATATGTAAATATTGAAGAAAAATAAAATTCTATATGATTTTAAGCCGCCTCGCAAAAGTAACTATTTTTATGTAAATCTTATATATACTACGAAGAAGCACAGAAAAGAAAAACTTTTTGTGAAAAACTCCGTGAATTTCTGTGTCCTCTGTGGTTTTGAAAAAGAAATTTCAGCACGGAGAGTACGAGAAACACAGAGAAAATACAATTTCTTGATGTCTGATTAGCTTTTCTAGTCTCTTGTCTGCTACAAATGCACAATTCTTATATGTGTCAAGAAAAACGCAAAACGACGTAAAAACTATGATTTAAAGAATTGGGAAGTGAAAAAGACCTCTCCCCAAGCCCCTCTCCTTCTCAAGGAGAGGGGTGCCCATAAGGGCGGGGTGAGGTTTTCAAATCCTTGGCAAACAGATTTTGGTGCAATTACGAATTATAGAAACGCAAAATGCCAGTAGGCAAGAATTTTATCAATTGAGAAGAGAAAAAAAGACCTCTCCCCATGCCCCTCTCCTTACGAAGGAGAGGGGTGCCCACAAGGGCGGGGTGAGGTTTTCAAATCCTTGGCAAATAGATTTTGGTGCAATTACGAATTTAGAAACGTAAAATGCCCGTAGGCAAGGATTTTAGCAAATGAGAAGTTAAGACCTCTCCCCAAACCCCTCTCCTTACGAAGGAGAGGGGTGCCCACAAGGGCGGGGTGAGGTTTTCAAATCCTTGGCAAATAGATTTTGGTGCAATTACGAATTTAGAAACGTAAAATGCCCGTAGGCAAGGATTTTAGCAAATGAGAAGTTAAGACCTCTCCCCAAACCCCTCTCCTTACGAAGGAGAGGGGCTCCCGCAAGGGCGGGGTGAGGTTTCAAATCCTCGGCAAATAGATTTTGGTGCAATTACGAATTTAGAAACGTAAAATGCCCGTAGGCAAGGATTTTAGCAAATGAGAAGTTAAGACCTCTCCCCAAACCCCTCTCCTTACGAAGGAGAGGGGCTCCCGCAAGGGCGGGGTGAGGTTTCAAATCCTCGGCAAATAGATTTTGGTGCAAATACAAATTAAAGAAACGCAAAATGCCCGTAGTCAAGAATTTTATCAATTGAGAAGAGAAAAAAAGACCTCTCCCCAAGCCCCTCTCCTTCGTAAGGAGAGGGGTGCCCCAAGGGCGGGGTGAGGTTTTCAAATCCTTGGCAAACAGATTTTGGTGCAATTACGAATTTAGAAACGTAAAATGCCCGTAGGCAAGGATTTTAGCAAATGAGAAGTTAAGACCTCTCCCCAAACCCCTCTCCTTACAAAGGAGAGGGGTGCCCACAAGGGCGGGGTGAGGTTTTCAAATCCTTGGCAAACAGATTTTGGTGCAATTACGAATTATAGAAACGCAAAATGCCAGTAGGCAAGAATTTTATCAATTGAGAAGAGAAAAAAAGACCTCTCCCCAAGCCCCTCTCCTTCTCAAGGAGAGGGGTGCCCATAAGGGCGGGGTGAGGTTTTCAAATCCCGACAATTACATTTTGGTACAAATATGGGCCGATGAAAAGGCAGGACACTTTAAAATCGATGATTTAAGAAATTGAGAAAATCAAAAACAATCAGAAGTTTTCAAAGTCAAAAACTCTCCGTGTAATCCTCCGTGTATCTCTCTGTCATCAGTGGTTTTGAAAAATATCGGCTAAGGCACAAAAAAACCGCCCTGAGGCGGTTTTCTCTCTATCAAAGCAAAAGGACATTCTTATTGTCTCGAACGCTTAAAATATAATCTTGTTATAAATATCCCATTTCCGTCGTCTTTCCCTGCATCAGCCTCCACACCACTGGTCACAAATACAAGCTCCCAACCTTGAGAAGCCAAATCATTGATTTTTGAAGAAATCAATGCATCATTCGAAGCAATGTTTTGAAAATTAATTCCAACCCCACTGTAGAAATTCAGCAACTTCGTTTCCTTAAACCTATCGATTTTCAAATCCTTTCTATCAACATCTCCCATTTTAGTGTCTTTTCCGTCATTTCTTTCTGTAGTGAATTGATTTACATCCAATTGGTCGGTTGCTTCTATCATTCTTGACCGCCCCAAACCCATAGGTACAATCGATTCAACAATTGTCACTACTTTGTATTCCACATTTTGGGCAATCATTTCAAAACTTAATATGCCCAGAAAAAAAGCAGATAAAAGTACTTTTCTCATAGTTTTTTTGATTTTAAGGTTATGACAGACATTACTCAAATTTAATGCCAAAATATCAAAATTTGTTAAAAAATTCTATCGTGCTAATCGTCAGTTGCTTAAATTCATCAGGTACTTTTTCGCCTGCCGGATGTGATGACCCAAAAGTATGACCTGCTTCAGGAAAAATCATTAGCTCTATATTAGGATTGGATTGCTCTATTGACATTGCTTCTTTTATAGGTACTGTCTCATCTTTACCACCGTGAATTAATAAAATCGGCACATTAATTTTTTTTGCATGGTCCAAAACATTTATTTTATCCTCATTTTTCAAACAATCTTCATAAGCGCTGAATTTTACAGGCATTTTCTGTCCCGTTCTGCTATTAGGCACATAGATTACTCCTTCTTTTCGCCAAGTGTCAACATCATATATCTCCCAACGTTTTTTTAAATCTGCAACAGCAGCCCAACACACGGCACCTTTCACCATTTTATTTTCTGCGGTAACCAACAAAACTATACTTCCGCCCCTGCTGTGTCCTACCAAAAATATCCCGGGATGTTCATTTATGCTATCTTTAACAGCAAATTCGATAAATTCTTGTAAATCTTTTTTTTCTTGGGTGAATGTATTTTCCGAAAATGCTTCCAAATCGGCAAAAACATCGGGATTTTCAACTGTAGTGCCATTTTTGGAAAAATTAATGGCATAAACTTCATACCCATGATTTGACAATTCCATGCAAAAATAAGGAAAATGACCCCAATCTTTAAATCCTTTGAATCCATGGCAAAAAATGACAAGTTTATTGTTAGGTTTTGTAGGTATGTAGTGGTCATAAGCAATCGGACGATCATCTAATCGTTCAAAAATTTTGTTTTTTTCTAACATAATGTAAATTTTTATTAAACCAAACAAAATTACCTCATTCGTTTAAATAGGAACCATCAATGTAGTTCAATGCTTCTTCAATCTTAAAAAAATGCTCTCACCTGCAAATTGCCCGTCTGAATAAATTTATTATCTGGCGTGATTCGTCCGTTATAAATTAAATTCACTTGCATATTTCTATTGATAACTTTTTGCCAGGCAGCCGATACGATCCAATTTTGTCCCGGATTTAAACTTTCCAGCATATCAAAAGCCACGGGAGTATTGGTAGTTCCTTGATAATTAATCAACACATATTGAACCTTTAATTGATATGAGGCCTTAGTGGCCACATTATATCTTAATTCCAAAGCAGGTCGATGTATTTGCGCCTTTTCTCCTCCAAATTCCTGCTTGTTTTGTTTTATTTGATAACTATAGTTGGCCGTAATTCTAAAATAATTGTTTGGTTGCCATACAATTTCAGGGGCATATTCATCTATGGTCAAAAAGTAGTTTCTGCCGGCTGAAAGGTCGGATGATGATAGTTTGAAAGATTTTTTCCAATGCCATGATGTATACCATTCTTTTGAAGGATTCAACCTCAACCGCACTTCATCAAACATTGTGGATCGCAAATCAAATCCGGTCAATAAGAAATTTCGTTGATAGAAGGTTCCTTTATTCCACTCAGCATTCCAAACGGAATTATTCCTATTTACAAAAACACTGTTGACAATGCTGTAATTTGATTGAATCTGAAAGGTATCGTTCAAGCCATACACACCGGGCAACAAAATATCTTCAGGACGGTAAGATTTTATTTCAGACCTGTATGTAAACTTATTGCTCAATTTTCCAACAGTTTTTTGGAATAAATTTTCATGCTTACTCCAAAACTGTTCAGGTTTAATAAACATCATAGCATTGACATTGCCGTAATAAACACTCACATAGTCGTTTGAGTTGGTGATAACTTTTACATAATTTGCTTGGTCCGAAAAAATTGCCGGTTCGAATTCGCCTATTTCTTTCACTCCATTTTTATTATAATCAATCCAGGTATGTGTTCCTAAACCCGGTTGAACTTCAATATAACGGATTTCTTTTTTTGCCTCAATACCGGACCCTGTTTCATAGTATAATTGGGATTGTATCCATCCTTTCTTATTGCGATATCGATGGTCGGCACGGAACAATAAATTATCCCTGTTTTTACTGACCGCAAGCAATGAATCTATGATTCTTATTTGCCGGTATGTCATTTGCAAGGACAATTGGTGCCTTACATTAAATATGAAAGCCGATTGCATTGCATAATCATGAGAATAATTTGATTTGATCAACGCTTTGTAATCAGAAAAAAAATCTTCTCGGTATTTATAAGAAATTTTAAATTGATTGGTGGACGAATCACCTATTTGAAGGTAAGGCATATATTCTGTCCAAGCAAACGACCGTTTGGAAAGTGTATCGTTCGTTGCATTAAAAATCTGATTGTGTTCCACATCATTCCAAAAACCTAAGGTCAAACGACCGATATTATGTTCGGGATTGATTCTATAAGTAAGATATTGTGAATTGACGATGCCTCTGCCTGTCAAAAAAGTGGCCGAATTTTTCCATACAGTTTTATCTTTGGCATAATTTGCATGCAAAACATGGCGGTATGCATTCATCGTTGACGCTGAAAAGGTATTAAACTCATAACGCAACAAAAAAAACCTATTGGAAACCCCTCCATAAATTTTATTCCACCATTGATCTCCCTGTATATTTTGCCCTCTGATATTCCATTGACGGTCGAATTCCGGTTCTCGGTACCATTGAACGGGTTTGAAATATCTGTCAACATATTCTGTGTAATAGCCGCCAAATGGCTTTATGACTTTTCCGGTATCATTTTGATTACCTATGATAATATGTTGATTAATTGCCCAGCCGGTATGTGTGTGTGATTGAAGGTCCGAAAAAGTATTCGGATCGTAATCACTCACAGCCATTTCAGCCATTTGCTTCACACCTTTGATCAAAGACCATTGACCACCGGCTGTGGCCATTTGCAGTTTTTGTGGTGTATAAAGCAAAATCACCGGCTCGTAATCGCCTTGTTTGATGCCTCCAACAGGTGCCACCCAACGATATACTCTGCCTGCAGCCAAAAGATCGGCCAAAACATAATTACCATTTCCGGCACCCACATAAGAAAATACGACTTTGTATTTTGCACTGTCGGGGTTGGTAGAATATACCAACACCGAATCATATCCTAATGAATCGATCATTTTATATAAAATCTTGTTGCTTGAATATTCGTCAAGAGAAATTCCCGAAAAAAATGCTTTATCCACCTCGTCTCCTATTTGCGATAAAAACACTTTCCGTGCAGAATCCAATTCTTGGTTCAATGGCCTGCTTTTCACATCTTGCTCGGAATAAACCTTCAAATAATATTTTGATTTTTTCGCTTCCCACTCGGACCCCGCATACATCAATGAACGTGCATAGTTTTGGGTTGTATATTGAAATTCCACTATGATTCTTGTATTTTGTGTAATCAACACTTTAGGAGTGAAAACTATCTCGGCCGTATTGTAATTAATCATATAATCAAAATCCTGCCCTCTGACCATGAGTTTTCCATCTACAAAAACTTTTTCAGTACCGGCAAGCACAACGATAAAAGTTTCATTTTGCTCCCCTTTCAATCGATAGGGTCCTTGATTGCCTTCTTGCCCTTGAATTATATTCCGTCCGAATTTTCCACGAGAAAAAGCCAAAGCAGTCTCAACATTTTGTTTGACACCCTTTGCATTTACAAATGTCCCAATATAATTCAATCCTTGCAAACGTTTATTGTAACGCAAAAAGTATCCCCCTTTACCGGAAAAAAAATAATCCCCTACCGTTAGTGCATGTCTTTCATTAAAAATTTTGATATAAACCTGGTCAAAATCTTGAAGGTTCCTTGTATTTCCATCCGGTTGCACCGGAATATTATTGTCCGATACGGATGCAAGAATCTCTATATCCTCACTTAGTTTCCCTGCTAATTGTAAGTTGAAAGAAGAACTCACCGACAAATCCTGATTATTTCCGACTATGATACCCCTGCTGATAGTACCATTTTTTTGTAAATCGCCCCAATCAAAAAAATCATATCTGTTTTGTTCCGAAGGCATATAGGGTTTGGATAATTGATTTTTAAAATAATACTCAATAACCGAATCCGGTTTATTGTAATAAATTTTGGAAAAATTCCAAACCATCCTGCGGTAACTCACATAGATCAACGAATCAAAGCACGACTTGTCTTTTAAAATTAATTTTGATGAAATAGGCAACAATTCATAACAATCGGCGTCAACCATTTGAATGGAATCATTTCGTTTTGAAAAAATATTGAAAGATCCCGGCACAATAGACAGAGAGTCCAGCAATACCGTGTCAGAATTTATGACAATAGTTTTTTCCACAAAAACTTTAGGCAACTGAGCATAAACGCTTTGCAAAACTGATGTCAATAAAATGATCAAGATTTGACCCAAAAAATTGATATGGTAAATAAAACGTGTCAAAACAACCATTTAAATCAAATGGTAAAGTTAAGAGTAAGTAAGAAACTGAAATGACAAACGAATCTTTTTGCTTATTATTGCCGCATATTTTGTTATGAAAATTGTAACCTATAATGTGAATGGAATACGGGCGGCTGAAAGAAAAGGTTTGTCCGACTGGATAAAATCTGTAAATGCCGATATTCTTTGTTTTCAGGAAGTAAAAGCCGGACTATCCCAAATCAACGCAGATCCTTACAAGGCAATGGGATACGAAATTTTCTGGCATGCTGCAGAAAAAAAGGGCTATAGCGGAGTTGCCACTTTCACTAAAATACATCCATTAAATGTGAAAATTGGATGCAACAATCAAGTGTTTGACCGCGAAGGACGAGTACTGGAATTGACATTTGATAAATTTTCGCTAATCAATGTATATATGCCGTCCGGCACAACCGGAGATATTCGCCAACAGTTTAAGTACGAATGGCTTGATTATTTTTATGACTATGTAAAACCTCGCATTGCCAATCGGGAAAAACTTATTATTTGTGGTGATGTCAACATTTGTCACAAGCCAATAGACATTCATAACCCTGTGGCAAATAAAAATTCTTCAGGTTTTTTACCCGAAGAGCGTGCCTGGATGGATCGTTTTGTTGATCTTGGATTGGTTGACGCTTTCAGGCATTTCAATAAAAATCCCGGCCAATACACATGGTGGAGTTTTAGAGCCAATGCAAGAGCAAGAAATTTAGGCTGGCGCATAGATTATTTTTTTGTCACTGAAAATCTTTTGCCATACTTGAACGGATGCAAAATACTCCCAGAAGCAAAACATTCTGATCATTGCCCGGTATTACTTGACATTTTTTAATTTTTTTTAATTGAAAAAAACTGTAAATTAAAGACAAAAAACTTATGGAAGAAAGACCACTGAACATCGAACTGACTTTATTAAAAATAGAAGATTATGATGAGCTGAAAAAAGCTATGATAGAGGCCTATCCGTCTATGCCTGATGCTTTCTGGAAAAAACATCATATTGAAAAACTGGTTGAAATTTTCCCTGAAGGCCAGGTTGTGGTAAAAGTTAATGGAGAATTGGCCGGTTGTGCTCTTTCTATTATTGTTGACTATGATCAATTTGACGACAACCACACTTACAAAGAAATTACTGCCAATTATACTTTTGCCACACACAATCCTAAAGGCAATGTGCTCTATGGAATTGATGTTTTTGTCAGGCCTAGGTTTCGTGGAATGCGTATAGGCCGAAGGTTATATGATTACCGCAAAGATTTATGCGAAAAACTAAATTTGAGGTCTATCATTTTTGGTGGTAGAATTCCTAACTATCATCAATATGCCAATGCACTTTCCCCAAAAGAATATATTGAGAAAGTTAGAGCCAAGGAAATTAGCGACCCGGTTTTAAACTTCCATTTGTCCAACGGATTTATCCCTGTAAGGATTTTGCAAGGATATCTTGAAGGGGATAAAGCATCAAAAGAATATGCTGTTTTATTGAAATGGGAAAATATTTATTATCAAAAACCCTCCAAAAATCTGAAAACAACAAAAAGCATCGTACGGATTGGTTTGGTGCAGTGGCAGATGCGACCATATAACACATTGGAAGACCTAATGGACCAAGTGGAATATTTTGTAGATGCACTTGGTGCTTATAAAAGCGATTTTGTATTGTTTCCAGAATTTTTCAATGCACCGCTCATGGCTGCCTACAATCATTTAAGCGAGCCCGAAGCCATAAGAATGTTGGCTAAATACACGCCGGATATTGTCAACGAATTTTGTAAATTATCCATTAAATATAACGTCAATATAATCACCGGCAGCATGCCCGAATTAAGAGGAAACGAACTGTATAACGTTGGTTTTTTATGCCATAGAAACGGTAAGGTGGATAAGTACGAAAAGATACACGTCACTCCTGATGAGCAAAGAGTTTGGGGTATGCATGGAGGAAACCAAATCACTACTTTTGACACCGATTGCGGAAAAATAGGAATATTGATTTGCTACGACGTAGAATTCCCTGAATTATCAAGACTATTGGCTTTGGATGGTATGAACATATTGTTTGTACCATTTCTCACAGATACTCAAAACGGTTATTCCCGTGTTAGAAACTGCGCTCTTGCCCGAGCTGTTGAAAACGAGTGTTATGTTGCCATTGCCGGTAGTGTAGGCAACTTGCCAAATGTTCACAATATGGACATTCAATACGCTCAATCCATGGTTTTGACTCCCTGTGATTTTGCATTCCCGGCAGATGGCATAAAAGCACAAGCCACAGCCAACACCGAAATGATTCTTATTGCAGATGTAGATCTCGATTTATTGAGGGAGCTTCATAATTTCGGAAGTGTGAAAAATTTAAAAGACAGAAGGACAGATCTATATGATATCATAAAAAAATAAATTCATATCCGGCAGAAATTTCTATTAAATATCAATCAAAAACAGACGTACTATAAAATAATGGTATAGAATAATCGAACATTAAATTCAAATAAAAACTAAAAGTTTTTTTAACTTTAATTTGCATATTATTTTTCAATAATTATCTTTGTGCAATAGGAAATTTTACGTATATGAAAAGAGGAATATTATATCTATTTGCCGCAGTGATGCTTATTGCCTGTGGCGGGAAAGAAAAAAAACAATCTGAAAGCAGATTGGGAAAAGGTGGGATTAAATACGGAGGTGTTTTTAGAGTAAATGAAACGGAGGACTTTCGAAGTTTATATCCACTCAACGTCACAGAGGTAGTTGCACACCGGATTACCAATCAGATCTATGAAGGCCTTGTAAAACTTAACCAGGAAGACCTGTCAGTAATACCCTGTATCGCCGAAAAATGGGAAATCAATCCGGATGCTACCGAATTTACTTTTTATCTTAGAAGAGGAGTGAAGTTTCATGATGACCCATGCTTCCCTGATGGCAAAGGCCGTGAAGTAACTGCTCATGATTTTAAATATTGTTTAGATAAAATATGTGAAAGCTTTCCTGAAAATCAAATGTTTTGGCTTTTTAAAGACAAAGTAAAAGGTGCAAATGAATATTATGAGTCCACAAAAAACAAAAATCCATTGCCCGGAGGTGTTGAAGGCATTAAAGTCATCGATGATTATACGCTAAAAATTGAATTGAATTACCCATTTTCTACATTTTTGAAAATTCTTTCTCATTCTGCATGTTGGGTTTATCCCAAAGAAGCGTTTGAAAAATATGGTGTTGAAATGCGTGTTAAATGCGTGGGGACCGGACCTTTTAGAGTAAAAACCCTCAAGGAAGGTGAGTATGTTATTCTTGAAAGAAATCCTGATTATTGGGGGATTGATATGTATGGCAATCAATTACCGTATCTCGACGCTATAAAATACTCATTTATTAAAGAAAAGAAATCGGAATTGGTTGAATTCCGTAAGGGGAACCTAGACATGGTATTTCGTTTACCGCTTGAAATGATCAAAGAAGTAGTTGCAGAGTTTGAAGAGGCCAAGAAGGGAGGCAACCGTCCTTTTGAAATGCAGGTAGTGCCGGCTTTGAGTATCTATTACTATGGATTTCAACACAAACTTCCTCCTTTTGACAATGTAAAAGTGCGTCAGGCATTCAATTATGCTATTGACAGGGAGTCAATCGTCAACTACACTTTACAAGGTGAAGGCCGACCCGCCATTTATGGAATTGTACCTCCCATTAAAGGTTACGAATACGAAAAAATTAAAGGATATACTTATGACCCCGAAAAAGCCAGACAATTGTTGGCTGAGGCCGGCTATCCCAACGGAAAAGGATTCCCTAAATTAACACTTCAAATCAACAGCGGTGGTGGTGACCGGAATATCCATACTGCCGAAGTGATTCAAAAAATGTTGAAAGAAAATCTCAATATAGAAGTCAATATAGAAGTTTTGCAATTTGCCCAACACCTTGAAAATTACGAAACAGGAAAGGCAAAATTCTGGAGAGCCGGTTGGGTAGCCGATTATCCCGACCCTGAAAATTTCTTGAATATGTTTTACGGAAAGCATGTTCCTTCCGATTTAAATACAAAATCTTATATTAACTCGGTCAGATATCAAAGTGCAAAGTTTGATTCATTGTTTGAAGCCGCCTTGAGAGAAACAGACCCTGTCAAACAATATGATTTGTTCCGTCAGGCCGATCAAGTGGCTATAAATGATGCTGCAATCATGCCCATATTTTATGATGAAAATACCCGATTATTACAAATATACGTTAAAAATTTCCCTGCCAATGCCATGGAATACAGAGATTTTTCTCAAGTTTGGTTCGATAAAGAATAGTTTATGTATAATTCTCACGAAATAGATTATAAGATTTTCGGTGAAGAGATGCAATGCGTCGAGATCGAACTCGACCCGGGTGAATCGGTAGTTGCAGAAGCGGGAAGCATGATGATGATGGATACTCACATCGAAATGCAAACCATTTTCGGAGACGGCTCCCAACCTTCCCAAGGATTCTTTGGAAAGCTTGTATCCGCCGGAAAGCGCCTGCTTGTAGGAGAAAGTTTGTTTATGACTGTATATACTAACAGCGGTAGTGGAAAACAAAGGGTATGTTTTGCCTCACCTTATCCGGGTAAAATCATTCCACTTGATTTGAAAAACTATGGTCATAAAATTATTTGTCAAAAAGATGCTTTTTTATGTGCTGCCAAAGGTGTTTCCATTGGTATTGAATTTCAAAAAAGAATTGGAGCCGGATTGTTTGGTGGCGAGGGTTTTATCATGGAAAAGATTGAGGGCGACGGATGGGCCTTTTTGCATTCAGGGGGAACGATTATTGAAAAAAAGTTGTCTCGGGGAGAACAATTGCGTGTGGATACCGGGTGTCTTGTTGGATTCACCGGCGGCATAGATTATGATATTCAATTTGTAAAAGGAATAAAAAATATGTTGTTTGGAGGGGAAGGAATGTTTTTTGCCACCCTTACAGGCGAAGGAACCGTATGGATTCAATCTTTACCAATTAGCCGTTTGGCCAATAGAATTTTATCTTATGCATCGGCATACGGAGGAAAGGGTAAAGAAGAAGGGAGTATACTCGGAGGTTTAGGAAGAATGTTGGATGGAGATAATTACTAATAAAATCAAATAAAAATGCCGCAAATTTCCAATAGAGGGCAATTAATGCCGCCCTCACCTATCAGAAAGCTTGTGCCTTTTGCGGAACAAGCCAAAAGAAATGGGATAAAAGTTATACATTTGAATATCGGCCAACCTGATATTGAAACACCCGAGGTGGCTCTTAAAGCAGTTAAAAACATACAACTAAAAGTAATTGAATATTCCCATTCTGCCGGCAATCTTTCATATCGTAAAAAACTTTCGACCTATTATGAAAAGCACGGAATACATGTTTCTGAAAACAATATACTCATCACAACGGGAGGGTCTGAAGCTTTGTTATTCACTTTCTTTTCATGTTTGAATGAAGGTGATGAAATAATCGTGCCCGAGCCCTTTTATGCAAATTACAATGGTTTTGCCGTAACTGCAGGCGTCAAAATCATTCCGGTAACTTCATCCATCAAAGATGGATTTAAACTACCTCCGATTGAAGAATTTGAAAAGTTAATCAATTCTAAAACCAAAGCCATATTGATATGCAATCCGGGGAATCCCACCGGTTATCTCTATACCCGCGAAGAAATAGAAAAACTCGGAAAAATCGTCAAAAAACACAATCTCTTTTTATTTGCCGATGAAGTTTACAGGGAGTTTACTTACGATGGAAAAAAACACTTCAGTATCATGTGTTTGGAAGGGTTGGAAGACCATTTGGTAATGATTGACTCTATATCTAAACGTTATAGTATGTGTGGGGCTAGAATCGGAGCTCTTGTCACTAAAAACCCTCAAGTATACGACGCTGCCCTGAAATTTGCACAGGCAAGATTAAGCCCACCTACTTTTGGACAGATTGCAGGTGAGGCTGCATTAGAAACACCAAGTTCATACTTCAACAATGTAATCGAAGAATATATCCAAAGAAGAAATGTATTGGTCGAAGGATTAAACTCCATTGAAGGAGTTTACTGTCCCACACCGGGAGGTGCTTTTTATACGGTGGCAGAATTGCCCATTGACGATGCCGACCGTTTTTGTCAATGGATGTTGGAGCATTTCGAAAAAGACGGGTATACAGTGATGATGGCACCTGCTACAGGATTTTACGCCAATCCGGAGACCGGGAAAAATCAAGTGCGCATTGCTTACGTGCTCGAAACAAACTTGATAATTAAAGCAATTGAGTGTTTAAAAGAAGCCCTACCCAAATACGACGGCTATACACTTCACAACAAAGTTTCTGCAAGAAAAGCCACTTCCTGATTAAACTCATTCAGGGCTTTTCTTTACGCGGACATGTATTGATTCCGAAAATTTGATACAATCCGCAAAAACCGACAATGGCAGTAATCAGAAGAATTGCCGCTATAAACATCAGGACTACACCAAGCATTCCAGTGATGACATTGGCAAAGTAAAGCGTAGATATCAACAATGCCAAAATTATCCGCACTAAACGGTCTGTTTTGCCTACATTCGTTTTCATATTACATTTTTTTCAAAGATAGGAAAAGATAAATTGAAATAATTAAAAATTTTGTTAAAAGCTCTTGATTCTGATTTTCTCTATAAACATTAGGGATTATGATTGAAAGATGATATTAACGTTTGAATTTTAATAATTTCATCTATTATCACCTTTTTACATAACTTAAAGTGTTTAATTTAGCGGTCTATGAAAATATTGGTTGTTAATGATGACGGCATAACTGCGCCGGGTATACAAGCTTTGGTGGAGGTTGCCAAAGATTTCGGAGAGGTTACCGTAGTAGCTCCAGACAAACCTCAAAGTGGAATGGGACATGCCATCACCGTCAATTCTATGTTACGAGTCCATCCATTTAGAATGGACGGCATAACAGCTTATGCTTGTTCAGGGACTCCGGTCGATTGTGTGAAATTAGCAGTTGATGTGGTCTTTAAAAATGAAAAACCCGATTGGGTCTTTTCAGGGATTAACCATGGAGCCAATCATTCTATCAACGTAATTTACTCCGGTACCATGTCTGCGGCCATTGAAGCCGCAATCGAAGGTATTCCTGCCATTGGGTTTTCTTTATGTGATTTTTCGATAGAAGCCGACTTTAGTGTGGCAAAAAAATACGCCCGAATTATCATCGAACAAGCCATCAATACTCCTTGGGAAAAAAATGTTTGCCTGAATGTAAATATACCAAGAATTGATGAGCCACTTGTGAGAGGTATAAAAATTTGCCGTCAGGCAAAAGCTTTTTGGAAAGAAGAATTTGATGAAAGAATAGACCCGTCCGGAAAACCTTATTACTGGTTGACCGGCAAATTTGTAAGTATGGACGAAGGAACAGATCATGATGTATGGGCTTTGGAAAACAATTATGTTTCGGTTGTACCAATTCAAGTTGACCTCACCGATTACTCAATGTTAGACAAGTTGAAAAAATGGGAAAAAACTTAAAATACGACAGGTTTTGGCTGGGCTTTCTTGTCGGCTTGTTAGGACCTGTAATTGGTTTCTGGTTGTTTTATTTGATCCGGTTCTCTCATCGCTCACCTATTTATTACTGGGAAATGTTTGTCAAAGTTAAAGAATATCAATCGCCCATTCTTTCCCTCAGTATCATTTTTAATGCTTTTTTGTTATGGATGTTTTTAAACAAACATCTCTATAAAGCCGGTAGAGGTATCCTGGCCGCAACATTCTTTTATGTGCCTTGGATACTTTATTTATATTTTAAAGTTTACGGTTGGGAATGAAGTATTTTATTTTAACAGGCGAACCTTCAGGTGATATGCATGCAGCCAATTTGGCCATGGCTATTAAAAAATATGACGAAAATGCTATTTTGAAGGGGTGGGGAGGAGATCGCCTTGCTAATGCGGGTGTTGAAATTTTAAAACCTATAGAAGAATTATCCTTTATGGGATTTTGGGAAGTTGTGAGCCATCTGCCAAAAATTCGACGTAATTTTCATGATGCATATAAACAAATCATTGAGTACCATCCCGATGTGGTCGTATTGGTGGATTTCCCGGGATTTAATTTACGGATGGCAAAATGGGCAAAAAAAAGGGGGTTCAAAGTTGTATACTATATCTCGCCACAATTATGGGCATGGAAAGAGTCAAGAGTAAATATTGTTAAACAGTATGTCGACAAAATGTTGGTAATCTTGCCGTTTGAACAAGAATTTTACAAAAAACACGGAGTTGAGGCCATCTACGTCGGACATCCCTTATTGGATGAGTTAGAAAAAAAATCTATTGAATCCCGTGAAGGGTTACCCGCTCAATACATAGCACTTCTGCCCGGAAGCCGCAAGCAAGAGGTAGAGCATATCTTGCCGGTGATGTTATCTGCTTCCGCGTCTTTTAATAATTTTCGAATTATTATAGCTGCATCAAATAATATCGAGGAAGATATTTACAGAAAAATTGCAGGAAATAAAAATGTTTCTATTATCTACAACGACACTTATCGCATTTTAAAACATGCCCGAGTAGCATGGGTTACCTCAGGTACAGCAACTCTTGAAACGGCATTGATTGGTACTCCTCAAATTGTTTGCTACAAAGGAAGCGTTTTATCTTACTGGTTGGCCCGAAGATTAGTCAAAGTAAAATATATCTCACTGGTTAATCTTATTCTTGACAAACCACTCGTCAAAGAACTAATTCAACACGATTTAAATGAGAAAAATTTAATAAATGAAACCAAAAAAATACTGGAGAGCAGCCATGAAGAAAAAAAGATTATTGATGGTTATGAAGAGCTTAAAAATTTATTAAAATCTAACATATCCGGCCCTTCAGACAAAGCAGCAAACATCATTGTTCAACTTGCAAAAGAAATGCAATGAAAAAATCTATTGCATACATATGGTTGTGTTTATTATGTTCATTGCATATAAGTATTGGCAGGAAATGGAGCGATATCAAATATATACAGGTGGGAATTTTCCATAAAATGCCTGTCAGTTCGGTTCTTTTATCACCGGTTTCCGGAAAGTATTATGTTTATGGTTCAAATGGAAAAATCGACTCATTGTATCATAACGATAAACTTAAAATAGTCAGACTCAACCAAAACGTAATTTTATTTAAAAACAATAAAAAAATCAATACCGATCATTTGGTATTTATTATCGAAGAATTCGAAGGACAAGAAATAGAAGTAACCATAAATGGACTTTCTGAATTGAAAAGAATCTATCCGGACAACATTAAAATATTTTCTCACGCTACTGAAAATTCATTATCAATCGTCAATCATGTCGATTTAGACAGGTATGCGGCGGGTGTGGCAGAAGCAGAAGGAGGACGTGTTCATTTGAATGAATATTACAAAGTGCAAATAATTCTTGCAAGAACATATGCGGTAGGAAGTATGCGAAGGCATGAATCAGAAGGATTTCATTTGTGCGATAGGGTGCATTGTCAGGTATATTTTGGAAAAGCGAAATCCAATAAAATACAATTGGCGGCCAAAGAAACGACCGGACTTGTGGTAGTGGATGAAAAATACCAACCTATTCAGGCAGCGTTTCATAGCAATTGTGGAGGCATCACTGTTAATTCCGAAGATATTTGGACTTATCCTCAAAGTTATCTCAAAAGCATAATAGACAGTTTTTGTATCAATGAAAAAAATTCCACCTGGGAAAAACAAATAAGCTTGCATGAATGGAAAAATTTTTTAAGAGAAAATTACCCTTGTGCTCTCAACTATCTTGACTCGATGCATTGGGCCATGTATCGGGGTCCATGGGTTCAATGGGATTCATGTAAAATTTCAAAAGCTAAAATAAGAGATTATTTTCGATTGAAATCTACATATTTTTCTGCAGTGATCCAAAATCATCAAGTTTATTTTCAAGGAAGAGGTTTTGGGCATGGCGTTGGATTATGTCAGGAAGGAGCAATGAAGATGGCCCGAATGGGTTATGATTTCAAAAGTATTATTTACCACTATTTTACTAATGTAAAAATTGTTCATTTGAATTACCTGGATTATTTTGCTTTGGATTAAATTCGTATAGAATTTTCCAATTGTATAAAATGAACTTTTCCATTAGGGAAATACCCCTTCTCAGATGGCTGCCGTTTTTCACGCTTGGAATAATTTTGGGTCAATACTTTCAGAGTTTTGAACAATTTTTTATTTATCTATTATCTCTATCAATATTGTTGATTGCCTATTTAGTTACTACCGAATATCTAAATGTCAATAATAGTCATTTTTATAGAACTATTCCGATGGCATTTTTATTTGTGTTTTCGGGAATGTTGTTGTGTTGGACCCAAAATAAAAATATTGATCGGCAAATATCGAATGCAAAGTGTTTCATTGGCAAAACATCAAAAATTATACGTCAAACAAATTCATTATCTATTGTAGAATGTGATATCATAGGATACTGTCAAGGCCAGAAATTAATCTCTTTACATTCACCAGTCAAATCCATTTTGTTCGTAAAAACAGCAGATAGGTTGGATATTGAGAACCATGTTTTGGCATTTTGTGCCACACTTCATTTTATACACAATTCCATTCAAATTCCAATGAAAAATCCAATTGAAGAATATTGGAAAAAAAATGGCATACAATTTACCGCTTATCTGACAGAAGATAAATATCAAGTTTTATATAAAGATGAACATGTGTTTGACAGATTTATACGTATAACACGGCAATATTTCGTTTCCATCATTGAAAGTATTTCTCATGATAAATATGTTACCGGACTGCTACAGGCGATGGTATTGGGATATAAAAACCAACTCGACCCGGACGCAAAAAAATTATTTACCAAAACAGGTGTCATTCATGTTCTTGCAGTTTCAGGATTGCATGTGGGAATCATTTATTTATTTCTATCCTGGATTTTGAAATTAAAGAGAAATCAAGTCAATGCAGCATGGAAAATCATTTTACTGATATTTATATTGTTTCTTTATGCAATGATAACAGGTTTTTCGCCTTCTGTAAGCAGAGCTGTGTTGATGTTTAGTTTTATGCGTATAGGAGAACTATTTGGCAAAAAGGTGCATACCTTAAATGCTTTGGCATTTTCTGCTTTTATTATATTGATATACAATCCTACCGAATTGTTTCAATTGGGTTTTCAGTTATCTTATTTTGCAGTTCTAAGTATAGTAATTTTTTATCCTGCCATTTATGGATTATTATTTTTTAAAAATACCATATTGGACAAATTATGGTCATTGACGGCAGTCAGTTTGGCTGCTCAAATAGGCACATTCCCTTGGGCTCTTTATGTTTTTCATCAATTTCCTGTTTATTTTATTTTATCCAATTGGGTTACCATTCCCTTATCCACACTTCTTGTCTTATTGACTTTTGTTTATTTATTGTTTTCTAAAATCTTTTTGATTAAAAATGTTGTTTCATCAATATTGACAAATTGTATTTATTTGCTGAAATATGTTTTAGGACAGATTGAAAAACTTCCTTATTCCGTCTTAGAAGGTTTTTATCTTTCCGGATTAGAATTTGTTCTTTTAATTACAACAATCTTTTTTCTGGGATATTTTGTTTTATTCAAAAAAACTATGTATTTAAACATAGTATTGGCATTGATTCTCGTAATATTAACATCCGTAAACCTTAGAATTTTTGAAAATAGCAAATATCAAATGTCATCCATCTATCATTTTCAAAAAAATCTGTTTCTTCATTTTGTTAAAAATCGTTCACAGATTATCATTACGGACATTAAACCGGATAAAATCCATAAAATTCATTTTTATCTCAACGAATTTAATCTACAACACGGCATTAAAAATACACTGCTGTTTTCTCTGGATTCGATTGAATCTAATTCAATCTGGGAAAACGACACATCAGGGAAATTTCCTAAAATAATCTTTTATAGACAATTTTTAAAGTATGATACGGTAACATTTTTTTTCTTCAAAAGGAGTATGCCTATATATCTCAATGAATTACCAAAGGAAGATGGAAAATCCCGGTTAAAGACAGATTTTTTAGTAGTGCTCTCATACCGTAGCGATCTGATAAACTGGATAAAATATCTTCAACCTCGGAAAATAGTTGTGACCGCTCGTGTAAATTTATTTGATTCTTCGAAATTTTTTAATAAATTTGAAAAACGTCTTTATCTATTAAATGACAGTATTTTAAATATTAATATGAGCAACACGTCAAAATAATATTCTTATGAAAAAATTTTTAATCATTGTCTTTTCTTTGCTTTTTAGTTTAAATCAATATGCCGGCAATCCTTTAAATGAAGAAACTGTTTTGACCGGTCAAAGTGCCAATGATAAAGTCAAAGGTGCGGTAAAGGTGAGATTGAAACCATATTTAGCCGTGCCCAATTATGTTGAGTTTCGTGAAGGTTACAATTTTGATCCTGATAAACTAAAACATTGGATTAACTCGTTCTTGAAAAACGAAAATCCGGTAGACATATTACCTGTTAGAGAAGAACCTGATGTGTGGGGGTGGAGGCATATACGCTATGCCATTTTTTTGCAAAATAAACCGATTGAATTTGCCGATTACAAGATACATATTAAAGACGGGAAGGTGAAAAGTTTAAATGGGGATATTTATCACACTAATATTGAAAACGCGGCTATCTCTATTTCCGAACAACAAGCCCTGCAATATGCATTAAACCACATAGGAGCAAGTATTTATAAATGGGAAGTTCCCGATGAAGAACAGTTTATCAAATGGGAAACCGGCAATCCAACCGCCACATTTTACCCAAAAGCGCAAATGGTTTGGATATTCAAAAACAACTATCCATTGAATGGCGGATTAAGATTGGCATATAAATTTGATATTTATGCCCACAAACCTCTTAGCAGAAGAGACATATATGTGGATGCAGCCACAGGAGAGATTCTTTTTGAGAACAATAAAATTCACACAGCAGATAGTTATGGAACAGCAGTAACTGCTTACAGCGGTACCAAAACTATCACTACCGACAGCATTTCGCCTACATCATTCCGCCTGCGTGAATCGGCAAGAGGAAACGGCATACAGACCTTTAATATGCAAACAGGCACCAACTATGGAGCCGCTGTAGATTTTACAGATTCCGACAATTATTGGAACAACGTCAATCCCCAAAAAGATCAATATGCCACCGACGCTCATTGGGGGGCTGAAGTGACTTATGATTTTTATTGGATAAATTTTAACAGAAACTCAATCGATAACCAGGGTTTTACGCTCAAGAGTTATGTACATTATGATGTCAACTTTGTCAATGCTTTTTGGGATGGACAAAGAATGACCTATGGAGATGGGAACAACACATATACTCCATTGACCTCTTTAGACATTGCCGGACATGAAATTACCCACGGATTGACTTCTTTTACAGCTAATCTTGTCTATCAGAATGAATCCGGTGCATTGAACGAATCTTTTAGTGATATTTTTGCCGCTGCCATTGAAAAATATGGCAAAGGAGCCGCCGGCAATTGGTTGATAGGAGAGGATATAGGCGCTGCTTTTCGCAATATGGCCAATCCTAATCAATTTAACGACCCCGACACTTATTATGGAACATACTGGTATACCGGCACTGCAGACAATGGAGGGGTTCATACCAACAGCGGTGTGCAAAATTTTTGGTTTTATCTGTTGACTACCGGAGGTTCGGGAACTAACGACATTGGAAATAATTACTCAGTCACCGGTCAAGGTATTGCAAAAGCACAAGCTATTGCATTTCGTAACCTCACCGTGTATCTTTCTGCTAATTCTCAATATATAGATGCCCGTTTTTACTCCATCCAATCGGCTGTAGATCTTTATGGGGCCTGTACGCCGGAGGTAGAAGCTACTACAAATGCATGGTATGCATGTGGCGTTGGACAACCATATTCACCGACGGTGACAAGTGACTTTATTGCCAACCAAACTTCCGGATGTGTTGCTCCTTTTACCGTTCAGTTTACCAACAATAGTGTGAATGGTAATACGTTTTATTGGGATTTTGGTGATGGAAACACTTCTACTCAAGTGAACCCATCCCATACATATACATCATACGGCACTTTCAATGTCAAATTGGTTGCTGACGGTGGATCTTGCGGTAAAGATTCAATTATCAAAAACTCCTATATCAACATAGATACAGCCAATCCATGTATTGTGGTTATGCCGGCTAATGGGGCGGCTTCGACACAATATGGTTGCAGCGGTACAATTTATGATAGTGGCGGACCTAATGGACCATATGGCGATGATGAGAATTCATTAGTAACAATTTCTCCAACAGGTGCAGCTTCAATTACCCTTACATTCCCACAATTTGATGTAGAACAAGCAATTAATTGTATTTATGATTACCTGGAAATTTATGATGGTCCCGGAACTTCGTCTCCGTTAATCGGTAAATATTGCAATGGAACACCTCCTCCAAACAGCATAACAAGCAATTCCGGTGCAGTAACGATAAAGTTTTATAGTGATCAAGCTGTTACGGGACAAGGTTTTCAAATCAACTGGCAGTGTAATTATCCAACCTCGCCTCCTGTGGCTGCTTTCACTATGAGCAGCAATCAAACTTGTGATGGCACCATACAATTTACCGACCAAAGCACCAACGGGCCTGTATCGTGGTTGTGGAATTTTGGAGACGGCAATACTTCAACATTGCAAAATCCCTCACATACTTATACATATAATGGCAATTTTACTGTGACGCTTACAGCTTCGAACAGTTATGGTTCAACACAATACAGTCAGAATGTGACGGTCAATATGCCTACAGCGCCGGCAGGAGTTGATGATACTGTTTGTGTCAATCAACAAGCATCTCTTTATGCTTCAGGCAGTGGTACGCTCAAATGGTATGATGCTCCTTCCGGAGGAAATCTTGTTTATACAGGAACTAACTTTACAACTCCGCCACTTCAATCTACTACATCTTACTATGTTAGTGATTATATCTCATCTCCTATTCAATTTACCGGTGCACCATCACCTTCTATCGGAAATGGTAGTTTTCATAATGCTTCCAATCAAGGGTTGATTTTTGATGTTTTCAATACCATATTGTTGGACTCTGTGACAGTATATCCCAATGTCAATAAAAACTTGACCATTGAATTGAGAAATTCTTCCGGTTCAGTGTTGCAGTCAGTGACTGTTCCCATTCAAAATGTCGGAATGAATGGAATGACAATACCGGTCGGATTTGTAATAAATCCGGGCAACGATTATGTATTGACGTTCAATGGAACTGCAGCCGATATGTACCGCAACAATTCGGGAGTAAATTACCCATATCAGATCAATGGGCTTGTGTCGATTAAAAACAGTACTGCCGGTGCGTCTTACTATTATTACTACTACAATTGGCGTGTACGTACTCCGGATTGTATAAGCCCAAGAACAGAAGTTAAAGCCGTTGTGCAAACCTGTACAGGTATAGATGAAAATTATTTTGTTTCGGGAATAAAAATCTATCCAAACCCTGCCAAAGACAATTTAACAATTCAGTCGGAATTGCCTCTTGAAGAAATCAGAATAATGGATATCAGTGGTAAAATTGTTTATCAATCACAATACACTGGTGAAAATACAGTGAATGTTGAGACGCATAAATTGGAAAACGGTGTATATTTGTTGGAAATGACAACGCATAACGGATGGCATACCGTCAAAAAGTTTACAAAAAATTAAAAGAATAAGGAATTATATTTTTGATTTTGTCTGAATAACTAATTGCCCGCTCATTGTCAAAAAGCTTAAATTCTCTATTGGCATGCGGGCATTTTGATATTGCAACTTTTTGGTTTTTTTCAAAATTACAGAGGACACAGAGAAGCACGGAGATTTTTACGGAGGGTTTCTTGACTTTGACAATTTCTTAAATCGTTGATTTTAAAGTGTTTTGCGTTTTTATTGACACATATTTGCACCAAAATCTGTTTGCCGAGAGAAAACCTCACCCCGCCCTTATGGGCACCCCTCTCCTTACAAAGGAGAGGGGCTTGGGGAGAGGTCTTTTTTCACTTCTCAAAAGTTAAGATTCTTGGCTACTGGCATTTTGTGTTTATATAATTCGTAATTGCACCAAAGTGTAATTTCTGGGGATTTGAAAACCTCACCCCGCCCTTATGGGCACCCCTCTCCTTACAAAGGAGAGGGGCTTGGGGAGAGGTCTTTTTTCACTTCTCAAAAGTTAAGATTCTTGGCTACTGGCATTTTGTGTTTATATAATTCGTAATTGCACCAAAGTGTAATTTCTGGGGATTTGAAAACCTCACCCCGCCCTTATGGGCACCCCTCTCCTTACAAAGGAGAGGGGCTGGGGGAGAGGTCTTAACTTCTCATTTGCTAAAATCCTTGCCTACGGGCATTTTACGTTTCTAAAATTCGTAATTGCACCAAAATGTAATTGCCGGGGAATTGAAAACCTCATCCCGCCCTTATGGGCACCCCTCTCCTTACAAAGGAGAGGGGTTTGGGGAGAGGTCTTTTTTTTCACTTCTCAATTCTTTAAAACATAGTTTTTGCGTCGTTGTGCATTTTCATTGACACATATAAGAATTGTGAATTTGTAGCAGACAAGAGACTAGAAAAGCGAAACAGAAATCAAGAAATTGTAAACATTTTGAATAAAAGATGGAGAAAGGTGTAATTGATGGAATAGAAATAGAAAATTGTCATATTATTTTCTCTGTGATTCTCTGTGCTTTCCGTGGTGAAATTTATAGAATGAAGGCCAGGATGTGTTTCAAAAACTTTTTTATGAATATTATTCTTCTAAATTATCAAACAAATCAGGGCGTAAGCGGCGGGTTTTTTCGATGGCTTGCTTCAAGCGCCATTCTTCTATAGCTTTGAAATTTCCGGATAGCAAAACATCGGGAACTCGATATCCCCGAAAATCCGAAGGTCTTGTGTATATTGGGGGAGATAATAGATTGTCTTGAAAAGAATCGGTTAAAGCAGAGGTCTCATCATTTAATACTCCCGGCAATAACCTAACAATAGCATCTGTCAGAACCATAGCCGGTAATTCTCCGCCGGTTAATACATAGTCTCCAATACTGATTTCCTTGGTTACGAATATATCTCTTACGCGTTGATCCACTCCCTTGTAATGGCCTGCCAATAAAATGATATTTTGCAAAAGAGACAAACGATTGCAAGTTTTTTGATTTAGTTTTTCGCCATCGGGTGTAAGATAAATTACTTCGTCATAATTTCTTTGAGATTGTAAATATTCAATGCAATTGGCAATTGGCTCTATCATCATTACCATACCGGCGCCACCACCATACATATAATCATCCACAGATTTATGTTTGTCATTAGAATAGTCACGAAGATTATGGATATAAATTTCAGCCTTTTTCTTTTGAATGGCTCTGGAAATTATGGAATGGCTCAAGAAATCGTTGAACATTCCGGGGAATATGGTAATAATGTCAATTCTCATTTTGATTATTCTTTTTAAAAAGGTCTCGTAAATTAAAGAAATCTATCCGGTAAATAAATCCAATACCTTGGGTATAAGGTGCAACATTGGCGTTAAGGTTATTGTTGTTTGAACGGTTGAATGCTTTAATCCGTGCTTTTCCGTCTTCTGTCAATTTATATTCTACCGATACATCTCCAACGAGAGTGTTGGCTTGTGTATTTTGTGCGTTTACATAACCTACACTACCGTCAATGACAATACGGTCGTTGAATAGTTGAGTGCTCATTGCAAGTTCTACTTCATCTTGTTGAGAACGGGAACCTTTGCGATAAGAAAGACCAAAATCTATCTGATTGCTGAATTGATTCAGCCAATTGCTCACTTGATTTGATAAGAGTTCTGTTCCACTTTGTAAACCGGCATTTCCCTCTCCTGTTGCTGTAGTATTTCCGGCCATTGGCACAAATCTGTTTAACACCAATAATGAAAATACTTGCTGGGTGATCAAGGGATTGTTTTTGGCTGTTCCACCGGCGTATAAAATTGCATTGACTCTTTGGCGGGTCGTTGCATCAATGGTGGGCAATTCTATTTCGAATTCTACATCAGGTTGGGCCAGTTGATTCAACAAATGCATCCTGACATTGACAGGCACCTTTTTTTTGAATTGTTGAGAAGAATCATTAAGCAACGTAGCTAATGCAGCCCTTGTTTTATAGGTAGCATATAAATTTATGTTACCATCAAGCGGATCGCCATTCCAACTTATTTCGCCGCCTTTTTCGATGATAAACTTTTTGTTAACCAAATTTTGCATCGTAAACAAATAATCTCCTTCTTCTACCACATAATCTCCAAACATTCTAAAAGTTCCGTTTTCATCTATTTGCAGATTGATGCGTCCACTTCCACGTGCACGTAAAATATCTCCTACTTTTTCGTCGAAAATCATTCTGAACTCTGCTTCAGGCGTGACTGTTACATCAAAATTCATTGTCAAAACAGGCCCTTGGTCTTCCTCGATTTTATGTTTCTCACCTTTTACTTCTTCCTTTACGTTAATAAAATTTACAAATCCAAACTCAGAAACTTCTTCAGGATTACTCAAAGGCAAATTTAATTGGGTATTGTGTAGGGTTGTCACATTGGCTTCTATCATTATTTTGTCTTCAAAACCACTTATATTTACCACACCTTTGGCATATGCAGTGCCGTAAAAAGTGGTATTATGTTCGGCCTTGGTGTTGATAAATAAAAATTTGTCTGTAAACAATCCAATATCAAAGTTGAAATTTTTTAGATTTTTATGCAGAATATTTGCATTTAGAATGGCTGAATTATTTTTTTCATCATATATTCTCACATTGTTGAATCCAATCCAATCCGGTTCAATTTGAATATTATTTTTGCCGGGAATGGTATAGGAAGTCTGCAGGTAATCCACTTTCAATTTTATATTGTTGGTAACAAGGTTGGCTACCAAAACAGGCTCTTTGAGTGTGCCGGTAATGTTAATTTCTCCTTCTAGCTGTCCTCCTAAATTGGAAAATACACCGGTTAAATAAGGTTCCAATAATTTAAATTCAGCTTCTTTAAATTTGATTTGGTGATTCATCTTTACCTGTTCGCCTGTTTTTTTCATAAAAGCAAATAACTCAAGCACACGCTTATTGTCTTTAATGATCTCTCCTTGTGCTTTAAACATTTGATTTTTTTGATCTGCTTCATTTTGAAAAGCAACTTCCCCTATATAAATTTCAGAAAATTGAAATGAATCAATGGACAATTGACCATAATTGAAATATAGGGTGTCTTTTTGATATATGGTTTGTTGGGTGTTTAAAAATCCTTTTAAGGTTTGCAGGCCTTTGTCAAATGAAGCAAGATAATTTATATCAAATTTTTTAATTGAAATTTTGAGCGGGTTTGTCCGATCGACCGTATTACCATTGATTAATATCTCGCCCAAACGGTCCGTGGCTTTGAGAGAATCTACAAAAATGGAATGCTTGGTATATGCACTCCAACCATAAGAAGTTATATCCCATTTTCTGTCGTTAACCACAACCAAACTCGAATCCAATTTAAAATACACACTGTCGGCCAAATACCGTAAACCGAAATTTATGTCAGCCAGATTTGCAATCGAGTCATTATTTTGCCAACGCAAACGGCCTTGTATATTATTGTTAAACAACTTGCTGTCGAAACGGATATTGTCAACACTTAAAGAATCATCAATTTTTATAGAGCCAATACCTGAATTGACCAATAAATAATTTCCGGAAGTATTTACATTTAACCTAAAATTGTCGACCATTTTATTCAACACGACAAAATCAACAGGGTCAACTTTTGCATTAAATTTTCCGTGAATAATACTTCCATGAATTTTTATCATCTTTTTTAAGTAAAAATCTTTTGCAAATAAATGTAAGGGTTGATTGATAGAAGTGTCGGCTTCAATAGTAAACCGAAGGTCAAACACAGTATCGTTTTTTAATTTTTTGGGAATGGAAAAATAATCCGGCAAAAATTGATGAAGGGTATATTGAAAATATTCCGGCAAATGCTCCGGAATATATGAACCTGTAAAATGAAAAACCAATTCATTGGATGTCAAACTTATTACTCTATTTTTGTTGAACTGGTCAAAAACTATTGAGATGGTTTGGGAAACAAAACTATCGTTCTCAGACAAATACAAAAGGTCGTTTATTTCTATTTCACCGGATATTGTATTAACTTCAAGTCCTTTGGTATTGATATTTACCTTAGCAGATAAAGTTACTGATGTGTCGGGAAGAGGAAAGTTAATGGCTGCCGGTTTTATTTTGACGATATTGGCATAAAAATTCAAAATAGGTCTTTCATGCAAAAAATCAATTTCACCATTGTAATTTAAAACCAGATTGGGGTCGTTGATGGTTAACTTACCTGTATATTTTTGATTTGATAACTCTCCATCTAACTCGATATTTTGATAAGTATAACGATTAAATTCTAACGCGTCAAAACGACCGCTAATTTTGGATGAGAAATCATGTTTATTTTTGTAATTGAAATTTGCATCCACTATAAAAGACATTTTACCTACCGGCAAAGTCGGGTCATATTTGTGCAGGTTGACAATTCCGGATTTTAAGTTTCCTTTTACGGTAAGCAAATCATTTTTGTTTTTGACATTAATATCCATTTTAACATTGCCGGCAGAACATTTTAATGCCCCAAATACGGTAATATCGTTTAAAAAACCATGTATTTGACCATGATATGTAACAGGACTTATTCTGTGAAATTTTTCCCATTCTTTATTTGGCAGATCAATCAAGTGCATGGATTGAACATCGGCCGAAGTAGTGGAAAATTGATCAATATCTGCGATAATTAATGTTTTATCAAGTTCCGGGAGGCCACTTATTTTTACATTGCCTGTGACATAAGTTAAATGACCGGTTGAAAGATTCATATTTTTTAATTTTAAATTCCCAAGCGTGCCACGTAAACGGGATTTAAAGTGTATTTGCTGATTAGAAAAATTTTCAGGTAATTGTGTAAAAAAATTTAAGTCACTTATAGCAATTTTTGCCGTATCAATATCCGAATTGATATAAACACTATTGAAAAAGTCAGAAAAATCGCTAAGTTGTGTGGTTTGCAGTTGTATATCTCCTTTCAAAAAAGTATTGTTCGTTTTCAGAATAGTTTTATCAAATACTAATCCCGATTGACTGAGTTTAAAAAATGTCTGTAAATGTCGTATAATCAGACCGCTTTTTTCAGATGCTGTCAATCGTTCCACAGGTATTTCAATAGTATCAGAAAAAAAATCCGGACGATTGGCTATTAGATTTATTTTATCAAGAGTCAAATAATTAAAATCAATGAGAGACAAATTTTCCTGTTTCGGGATATTATAATCCCACATGCAAAAGCGTCCTTGATGAATGAGAATTTTTTGAATTTTCAGGGGGATTTCAGAGGCGCTTGTATCGGTAGTGTCTTTTGAAGCCAGCTGCATTAACCATTTATCAAGATTTGTTTCTTGTTCATTTTTATATGTAATCAGTTTAAATACCGGATGATTCAATGAAGCAAGATGCAAGTAGATTTTATTTTCATTAAATGCATAATGGTATGTGGCCAATACCTTTTCGGCATAAATCAATGTGTCGTGATGATGATCACGTATAAGCAGACGATGAACAATTAATTGATTTAGGGGGCTCACATCCAAATAGTCAAATGAAATATTAAATGCCTTGGCAGGGTTAAACCTGTCGATCATTTTTTTGGCAACAAAGGTTTGCACGATTGGCATTAACATAAGAGTGACAAATAGGCCTAATAAAATAAGGGCTACAATAAAAAAACGTGCAATATATTTCAGTGTTTTTTTCAATTAAGTAGAGGTTGAAATTATTTTACAAAAATACGTGGTTATTTATGAAAATATAACGTCCGTCAATTTATAATGATTTAAAAATTTACAAAATGTTGAATTAAATGTCAAAAAATAATCCCATTCTATTTATAAAGTTCTGAAATTTGTGGACAAAGGAAATGAAAGATAAAGTGCATATATTGGCCATTGAATCTTCGTGCGACGATACGTCAGCAGCAGTTTTGGAAAATCTGAAAGTAAAATCCAATATTATAAGTTCTCAAAATGTACACCAGAAATATGGCGGTGTGGTGCCTGAGCTTGCTTCCAGAGACCATGAAAAAAACATTGGTTGGTTGGTTGACCTTTCACTAAAAGAAGCCGGGATTGATCTAAAAGAAATAGATGCTATAGCGGTAACACAAGGTCCCGGATTGCTTGGTTCATTGATAGTTGGTGTGAATTTTGCCAAAAGTTTGGCAATGGCCATTGAAAGACCTATAATTGCCGTCAATCACATGGAAGCACATGTTTTGGCCCATTTTATCGACGATCCAAGAATTCATCAAGGTCTACGGTTTCCTTTTTTGGCACTGACTGTTTCCGGTGGACACACTCAGCTATATTTGTGGGAAAGTGACGTTCAATATACAATTTTGGGACAAACATTAGATGATGCGGCGGGAGAGGCCTTCGATAAAATTGCCAAGTTGCTTGGGTTGCCTTATCCCGGTGGTCCCATGATAGACCGCTTGTCACAAAAAGGAAATGCCGGAAAATTTTCATTTCCACATCCTAAAGTTGAAGATTTTCACTTTAGTTTTAGTGGATTAAAAACAGCAGTTTTGTATTTCCTGCAGGATAAAACCAAAGACGACCCGGATTTTATTTCACGAAATTTACATGATATAGCTGCATCTGTACAAAAAACAATTGTGGATATTTTACTTTCCGAAGTTGAAAAAGCCATTGCACATACCGGCATCAGACAATGGGTAATATGTGGTGGGGTTTCTGCTAACTCATTGCTCCGCTCCGAAGCTTTGTTGTTGGCCCAAAAAACCAAAACAGAAGTTTTTATGTTACCTTTAGAATATACCACCGATAATGCTGCCATGATTGGAGCTGCGGCTTGGTTTAAATACAAAAGGGGACTTTTCAGCCCCCTTTCGTTTGCAGCAAAAGCCCGTTTATAAACTCATGCATCAACTTTGGCGTATTTTGCATTCTTTTCTATAAACTCCCGTCTTTGAGGCACATCGTCTCCCATCAATATGGAAAATGTGTGATCGGCTTCAGCAGCACTTTCGATGGTTACTTTTCTCAAGGTACGTGTTTCCGGATTCATTGTAGTTTCCCACAATTGTTCGGCGTTCATTTCTCCCAAACCTTTATAGCGTTGCACCGTAACAGAACTTTCTTTGCCTTTACCTTTCAATTCTTGAATGGCTTGATCCCTTTCTTTATCATTCCAACAATAACGTTGTTCGTTGCCTTTTTTTACCAAATACAACGGCGGTGTAGCAATATAAAGATAACCATGCTCGATAATCTCTTTCATATAGCGGAAAAAGAATGTCATAATCAGAGTGGTAATGTGGCTTCCATCCACATCGGCATCACACATGATAATAATTTTGTGATATCTCAGACCGCTTAAATCCAGGGCTCTTTCATCTTCTTCCGTTCCAACCTTGACACCCAGGGCTGTGTATATGTTTTTAATTTCTTCATTTTCAAAGATTTTATGTTGCATGGCTTTTTCAACATTCAAAATTTTACCCCGCAACGGTAATATTGCCTGAAAATTCCTGTTTCTTCCTTGCTTGGCGGTACCACCGGCAGAATCACCCTCAACAAGGAAAATTTCACATTTCGATGGATCTCTTTCAGAACAATCGGCAAGTTTTCCGGGCAATCCGGTCCCGCTCAAAACATTCTTGCGTTGCACCATTTCACGGGCTTTCCGGGCAGCATGTCTTGCCTGAGCAGCAATAATCACCTTATTGATAATTTGCCGTGCAGCCTTAGGATTTTCTTCCAGATAGTTTGTCAACATCTCACTCACTGCCTGATCAACAACACCCATCACTTCGTTGTTTCCCAATTTTGTTTTGGTTTGCCCTTCAAATTGTGGCTCTGCAACTTTTACTGAAATTACCGCTGTAAGACCTTCACGAAAGTCATCTCCATTAATTTCAAACTTGAGTTTTTGCAACATTCCACTCTCTTCGGCATATTTCTTCAAAGTTCTGGTTAATCCTCTTCTAAAACCCGCCAAATGTGTTCCTCCCTCGTGAGTATTGATATTATTCACATACGAATGAACATTCTCGGAAAACGAAGTATTATACACCATGGCTATCTCAACAGGCATACCAAATTTATCCGTTTCAATGTAAATTGGTTCATCAATCAAAGGTGTGCGGTTTTGATCCAAATACATAACAAACTCTTTTAGACCTCCTTCAGAATAGAATTCTTCTTTTACCGGATTGCCATTTTCATCAGTATTTCTTTCGTCAATCAATGTAATTCTTATTCCTTTGTTCAGAAATGCCAATTCTCGCATTCGAGCTGCAAGAGTATCATAGTTGTATTCGGTAACGGTAAAAATTGTGTCGTCCGGTTTAAAGGACACTATCGTACCACGATAATCGGTATCACCGATACATTTCACTTCAGTCAATGGTTTGCCTTTGCTATATTCTTGCACCCATATTTTTCCGTCTCTGTGCACTTCGGCTTTTAAGTATGATGAAAGGGCATTCACACATGATACACCTACACCGTGCAACCCCCCGGAAACTTTGTATGAATCTTTATCAAATTTTCCTCCGGCATGCAATACGGTCATAACAACTTCAAGTGCCGAACGATTTTCTTTGGGATGAATATCTACAGGTATTCCTCGACCATTGTCTTTCACCGTGATGGAATTATCTTTGTGAATAACTACCTCTATTTCGTTACAATAACCCGCCAATGCCTCGTCAATGGAATTGTCTACCACCTCATATACCAAATGATGCAGCCCTTTGACACCTATGTCGCCGATATACATCGCAGGGCGTTTACGTACGGCTTCTAATCCTTCAAGTATCTGAATACTTTCTGCAGAATAATTCTTGGTTTCACTCATAAACTTATCAATTTTAAAAGATTTACAAAGATACGAAAATCCGACGGCAAAAAGTGGTTTTTTATGCTCTTTTTACCCTAAAATTTACTAACAAAATTCTTTTTCGTAGAAACTCGCATCTACTTGATTATCAAACTATTCTTCTGCGGAAAATAAATTTTAACAATAATTTTGGTTTAGAATCCGAAAGTGAAGCCTCCCATCAAGTTGAATCGTTGTGTATTATAATCCTGCCAGCGTTGATATGATTGGGATAAAATATTGTTGAAAGACACAAATGCAGAAATTCTGTCTGTATAGCGATATTCAAACCTTAGGTTCAAATCGGTAAATCCCTTGAGTTTCATCCCTTCGCTTTGATTCATATAATCGGGCAGTTTCACATACTGTTTGTCAAATCCATGTAAATTGATTTGCCCGATGAATTTATCTGCCAGGTTATACATGATCCAGCCACCATATTCAAACACAGGCATATGCCATGCCCTTTTTTCGTTTTGTGTGCGGTAATCATTATAATAGACATATAATCCGGCTTTCATTCTTTCATTTTCATCATAAGCAAAATTAAACCTGAATTTCAACCAGTCCATGTTATCATAAACGAGTATAAATTTATTTTGCCATGGATCATTGTAATTTTTTATCCAAAATGGCATATTTTGCACATTTTTAAAAGTAGCATCCAACACAAAATAAATTCTCCGTGAAAAAGATACCCTCCATCCTCCTTGTATTTCAAATTTATCGATGGTATTTTGTATATGTGCGGATGTATCTATAAAATTGTTTACCATCGAAAAATTTCTCAAGTTATTTCTAACAACCCCTCCTTTAACATTGACAAATGGTATGAAGGCATCTTTTACCAGTTCATATTTCACATGCAAATCCGGGAAAAAGTAGAAATGGGCAATAGTATCAAACTGCATATTGACTGAAAATCCAAGATCGGCATCCAATCTTTTGCCGGTTGATCTTATGTGTGGTGTTATTTTCACAATCCCGTTTCTTTCAGACAACTTATTTCTAAATGAATTGTAATCACCATAAACAGACACAGTATATAAATCCCTATTTATACGTTTCCCCCAATTTCCACGGTAATTGAAAAAGTGTTCGTTCACTTGATTTGCATTGGTTGTATAAGTATACCCAAGTATATTGTCATGTCTTAATTTCAATGAATTTTCCTCTAAGTTGTCTTTAAACCTGAATTCCGGATTTATATATACAAAATGATTCAACAAAAATGTCCGGTCGGTAATTTCTATATTGCGATTGTCTCTGTCAAAAATACCGTAATAGTGAAAAGCATTGCGTGTGTAATTTAATTTTGCGGTAAACATTGTTTCATCCCAAAATACTGTAAAATCGCCGCCTGCCTGATTATGCGAAAAATTGTCATAGTTTAACCTTGCAAGACCATTCGAACTAAAATGGTCATACCACATCGAATAGCGATATTTTGACGACCTGCCACCATTGATAGATGCAGAAAATATTTTGTTAAAATTTGAACCGACACCCAATCGAACGTATTGATGATATAATTTGTTTACAGCTTCAGATTTGACTTTCACAGGTGCAATAGTGTCAATAATCCTTGCTGCTTGAAATGGTACTTCTACAAATGTATATTTAATCTCTTGTTTTACCTCTATGGTATCTTTTACATTTGGTTGATCTAAAATTTTTTGGGACGTTTTCACAACCGGATCCAATGGCTTAACTACAATGAGCGTATCGGTTACTTGCGAATACAAAATGATAGGTGTGACCCAAACTGCAATAAAAAAATTTTTTATAAATCTATTCATACTTCTTATCTTTCAAGGTTTATTTCTTCAATTGGATTTTCTCCACTACCGTTTTCTCTTATGCGTAATCTTTCTTTTTCATTGATAATATCCAGTTTTTCTTGGGCAATTTCTTTCAAATCATCATATTTGGTATTGTCCACCACCGATTGTAAAGTTTGTTTTGCCTGAAATATCTCATTCATTCCTAAATATACATCAGCCAACAATATCAATGATTTGGTCACCCAATATTCGTATCCGGGCGAGGATTTCACAAAATCAAATATGTCTTTTTCAGCTTTCTTGTATTCACCTCTTTGGTATTTCAAAAATGCCAGATAATATTTCGATTCTGCTCCAATGGCATTATTCTTTTGCGACAATTCTTTGAAAATGGATTCAGCTTGGTCAGGCATCAATTTTTCCATTAAACATTTTGCTTTGATTAGTTTTATTTTTTGAACTGAATTCTCTTCATTTGAACCCGACATTTTCAAATATATGTCTGCATGCTTTAATGCATCATCAGGACGATTCATCTCAAAGTATATTTGAGTAAGTTGAAAATGTGCATTTTTCAACAATTTTTCTTCTGCACTTAACTCAATTAATTGTTTGTAGAAATATTCTGCTTTATTCCAATTATTTTCTTTCCTGTAAATCTCGGCCAATCTTTCGGCAACATTGGCCGAAAAACGGTTTCTTCCCATTTCCCACAGTTTCAATAAATCGTTTCTTGCTTCTTCCACAAAACCGCCTCTCCATTCGCAATCAGCTCTGTAATACAACGCAGGCACACGAAAATATCCGTTAGGATATTTTTCAAGATAAGCCGTAAGTTGCGACACCGCCTTTGCACAATCTCCGTCAAAATAATTCTTTTCTGCCACATAAAAACTGGACGAATCCAATGATGACGGATTGATTTTGATAAAATCGAATTGTTTTACATAATTTTCAAATCCTGCCACATCATTATTTTCGAGATAGATTGCCTTTATTTTGTCTATGGCACTATATGCATATTCGGTCGATGGGAACTGCTCCACTGCTTGTTTAAAATATTTCAATGCTTCATCATCGTTGCCCTGATTGTAATAAACCAAACCTATTTTCAATATCACTTCGGCAAGATATGGCGACCTTCGATGTTCATCATATATCTTTTTTAAATAAACAAGCGCGTTGCTTTGCTGACCTTGCACAAGATAAGTTTCTGCAATTTGAAACAAAGCATCATCTACATAATCACTGTTAGGATATTGAGTGACTAATGATTTCAATATATTAATTTTTTCGTCATAATTTTTCACCACCCCAAGACACAATGCCGATTGATACATAGCGTAATCGGTCTCATATTTGCCACAAAAAGTATTTTTTTCATAATACTCAAGCGCCCATTCAAACTTTCTTTGTAAAAAATACCCATCGGCAATGCGGTTATATGCATCACATTTCTTCTTGACATCAATACTGCTTTGTGCAGTAAATTTTCTGAACCATTCGATTGATTCGTTGTATTTTTTCAGTTGCCAATAAGCATACCCCAGCTGATAGTATATGTTGAGATAAAATTCTTGGTTTATCACCGCAGGATATTCCAATAGGTTTTGCCAATCTTTTATAGCATCAGTATATTCTCCAAGGCGGTAATGCGATTCTGCTTTCCAATACAGTGCCTGCGAATATACATTTTTATCGTATTTATATTGTAGTGATTTGTCAAAAAAGCCAATGGCTTCCCGGTAGTTTTGGTCATTAAACAACTGAATGGCTTGCAAATACGCAATCTTTTGATAAATCTCCAATATTTTTATATCCTTAAATTTCAATCTTTCTATAGACGCCAATGCAGCATTATAATTTTTGGTCGTGTAATATATGGATATCAAATAACTTATCATTTCATCGCGTTTCAACGAGTTTGGAAATTCATTCAAAAACTTCTCAATGGCCAGCACAGCATCATTAAAGGGATGAAAAGACAATTCATAACTCAATTTGGCATAATTATACAATGCTTCTTCTCTTAATGTACTGTTAAAAGGCAACTCTGCCGCATTTTTGAATACATTACGGGCATATTCCTTCCGGTTCATCTCAATATAACATCGCCCCATATTATAATAAGCAATCTGCGACAACGAATCATTTTCCCCAATGGCATATCGATAATACTCAACCGAATTCTGACATTTACCGGTCTTACGGTATGCTTCAGCCAGATTATAACTGTATTCCCTGTTTCTTCTTATATCCGACAAAATCTCTTCATAATAACTAATGGCCTTATCATATTCTTTCAAATAATAATAACTTTCGGCCAAATATTTATACAACTCGTTTTTTCTATTGGGCACAATACTATCGCCTAAATTTTCGTAATACTTTATCACATCTCTGTATTTCCCTTGAATATAATATATCTGAATGATATAATAAGGAACTACCTTTGCGAATTTCTCATTATCCTGCAACTTCAAAAAATTTTCCAACGCCGGGCTGTAATCTTTCTCAAGATATAAAATAAATGCATAATAATACCTCGCCGCATCGGCAAAAATGTCGTTAAAATTCATCGCCTCATAAAAATGTGGCTTGGCTTTGTCATACAAGTCCAGCTCAAAATACGAATACCCCAACCTGAAATGATATTCACACAACATACCATAATCCAACTCTTCTTTTTTTATTGAACCAAACACCTCTAACGCCTTATCCCATTTCCTTTTCCGGAAATAATACCTACCTAAATAAAACGATGCACGTATGGTTTTATCCGAATACGGAAACCTCTCTTTAAAGTCGTTTACAAGATTCTCGGCATCTTTATTAAACAACTCCACAGCCGCCAAACACCGGTAAAAATATGCATCCTCCACCTGTCGGTAGCTGTAAAGGTCGGGATGTTCAATAATCAATTCTGCCTCTTTTACCACACCGGCATATTTTTCCTTTCATAAAATCATCCATCATCCGGTCATATGCAGCAAATCTCCAATCATTTTGACGTGTGACCTGCCCATTAGCATCCACCATTACTATCAACAAAACAATCGGCAACAGAATAGCCCCTAAGGCAATTGGTTTCACTCTCAAATGCATAATATTTTGAAATTCGCGTAAAATTATCACTTACATTCATTTAAAACACATCAAAATCATTTAGTTTTCAACCTGATAATGTTAAACAATTTTTAAGACACCATTTTATATTTTCAATTCTCAAAGTGTTTTTCCTTGGGCATAATTATTTAATGGGCGGCATCTCGGCGGTTCGCTCATAGTCCGCGCGGGGCGGCCAAACGGCAGTCATAGTCGCGCGGCGATCCTCCTGCCGTCGGCTGCCGCACTCCTTGCCTGCCGGGCCGCCCCGCTTGCGGGCTATCCGCTCACCGCCGGCCGCATTTCATCTTCACATCCAACATCCTACACCCCATTATCATTACCCCCCCCTTTTTTTGGAACTCCAACAAAAAACCAACTTTTAAGCATAATAAACGTTTGTTTGTTTAAAAATTGTATCCAACTTTTTTTTTCTACCACAAAAATTGTTGAATATTGTATTTCACAAAAAAGATATTTCAAAATGTCCAACGACTCCATCAAAACCGGTATACTTAAACTTCGCAGGGCAAAGATTCTGCAAGGACCACACGTTATATTAAGCGACATTGACCTTGATATCTATTCCGGGGAATTTGTCTATCTCATAGGCAAAACCGGCAGCGGCAAAACTTCGTTTCTCAAAACACTCTACGGCGAACTCCCCCTTGCAGAAGGCGAAGGATATTTTGGAAAATTCGAACTCCATAACCTCAAACGCAAACAAATACCCTACCTTCGGCGTCATCTTGGTATAGTATTCCAAGACTTTCAGCTACTTACCGACCGCAACGTTAACGAAAACCTATATTTCGTGATGAAAGCCACCGGATGGAAAAACAAACAACAAATGCAACATCGTGCCGATGAACTGTTGTCCAATGTCGGACTCGCCAACAAGGGCTATAAAATGCCGCACGAACTTTCAGGTGGTGAGCAACAAAGAGTAGCCATAGCGCGCGCGCTAATAAATAATCCGGATTTAATTCTTGCCGACGAACCCACCGGAAACCTCGACCCTGAAACATCTCACGAAATAATGCAACTTCTTAAAAAAATCAGCGATTCCGGCAAAGCAGTCCTTATGGCTACCCATAATTACGAATTAATTAAAGCATTTCCATCACGCATTCTTAAATGTGAAAATGGCAAACTCTTTGACACATCACTTTAAGCATTCTTTACTTCATTTTATGTTTGCATTCTTTAAATTTTCAATTACATTTGCACATATTCCTTGTAAAATTTTTATTAAATCAAAAACAAGCCATGAATAGAATTTTAGCTGTATTTTATTCTTTAGTATTTTTTTTCTTTTCCCATCAACTTCAGGCACAATCAGAAAAAATCAGCGGAAAATTCCGTTTAACCATGATTCAAGCTCGTCACGAGTATCTCAACAACAATTTTCGCGAAGCCCTCATCCTCTATCGTCAAATACACGCCGAACATCCCAACAATGCCTTAATTAATTATCGCATTGGAGAATGCCATCTTGCCCTGAAAAATTATGATCTTGCATACGACTATTTCAACAATGCAAAAAAAATCGACGAATCTGTCGATAAAGATTTATATCTCAACTTGGGAATCTCATTGCATCGTACCGGACGCCTCGATGAAGCTTTGAGCGCATTCGAAAAATTTAAATCTGTCAACAAAACGAAATATGTCGCCCAAAGTCCTGTAGAGAAATATATTTCTCAAGTACACACAGCCAAAGCAATGATGCAAAATCCCGTAAATGTAACTATCAAAAACATCGGAAGAGAAATTAACTCCCGGTTCGACGACTATAACCCATGCATCACAGCCGATGGCAAAACCATTATTTTCACATCCCGTCGTCCCGATACAGAAGGTGGACGCATCGATGAAATGGGAGATAAAAAATATTACGAAGATATTTACATTTCCCAGTTTGACGAACAGTTAGGATACTGGACAGATGCAGAACCCATTCCCGGACGCATCAACACAAAAGGACACGATGCCAGCATAGGCCTTTCCAAAGATGGCAAAATGCTTTTTGTCTACCGGAATGATGGAATCAACTATATCGGTGATATTTTTCTCTCAAAATACTCCTCTTATTCGAATAAATGGAGCATGCCCCGACCTTTAAGCAAAACAGTCAATTCTACTTATTTTGAGTCATCTGCCAGCATTACTTCAGATAACGAATTTTTATATTTTATCAGCGAACGTCCTAAAGGTTCTAAGGGACATGGTGATATTTGGGTCAGCCGTCGCATTTCTCGTTACAATTGGACCGAACCCATTAATCTTGGAGAACCTGTCAACACATCCGAAGATGAAATCTCCGTATTTATCCATCCTGATGGCCGCACTCTGTTTTTTTCGTCAAAAGGTCACAAATCCATGGGTGGATACGATATCTTTATGTCAGTTTTACAAGATGACAGCACTTGGTCAGAACCTGTCAATCTTGGTTATCCTATCAATACTGTTGATGATGATGTCAATTTTGTTATCAGCGCCGACTACAAAACGGCATTCTTTTCAAGTGTTCGCAAGGAGGGGTACGGAGAAAGAGATATTTATATCATCGACCTATCCAATTATGACTTGTTCAAATCAAACAACAGCAAATTGTCTGTTTTTAAAGGCACTGTTTTAAAAAACGACACCAATTCTACCATTGTTCCACGCATTACGGTATTTGATGAAAACAACAAAAAGGTATCATCCTTTGAAGTAGATGAAGAAGACGGACAATTTTATGTCACTCTCCAGGGTGATCGTTCATATAAAATAAAAATCGAAGCATTAGGATACCAACCCATTGAAGAACAATTCTACTTGCCTTACAATGCCGACAAAATGATTGTTTTTGAAAAAAACTATAAACTCAACGCACAATCTTCTGAATAATCTTTTTTCCATTTCATTTTACAATCGTGTATTCAATGTGGTTTTAAAAAAATAAATTCACCACGATAAGCACGGAGGAACACAGAGAAATTAAACCCAAACTATTACGATTTTAAGCCATACAACCTATGCAAGTATTGTTCTGCCTGATTTCTATCTACTTTACCCTTCATTTTTTGTAAATACCTTCTCTTATCCTTATCCCACCTGTTTTCCACATCATACTGTTGATATTTTTTTCTTAAAATTATCCCGTTTCCTTTATTTTGTCCTTATTTTTGCGTATTGTCTAAATAAACAATACTATGAAAAAACAAAAAAAATCAACCCCATCCTCCTCCCGTTCCAAAACTCCACAAAAACCCAAAACCAAAAAATCCTCCAAAATCCCTAAATGGGCCCTCAAATTCAAAACAAAAGGAACCGAAATCCGTAACATCAACGGTTACCTCTACCTCTACCAAATCACCAGCAAACGCTCCAAAGAAAAAGGCGGAAGACCCGTTAAAATCACCCTCGGTTGTATCGGCCGCGTTACAAAAAACGGTATCATCAAAAGCAAACGCAGAAAACTGCAGGAAGCCCTCCAACACATCTCCATCTATGAATATGGATTGTCTCATTGGATTTTCCACCAAAACACCGACCTGCTTCAAGCCCTGCAATCCACTTTCCCCAACGAGTGGAAATATCTTTTGCTCTGCACCTATATGCGTTTGCTTCACCAGGCGCCTATGAAAAACTATCCCCTTCACTATGCGTTTACTTACCTCCAACACCTTCTTTCCATGCCCACCATCACTCCGCAAAAATGCAGTCAGATGCTTGAACAGGTGGGCATACAACGAAAAAAAATCGTAGCATTCTTTCAGAAACTAATGACCGATACCTCTAAACATCTTTTGATAGACATTACACATGTTTTTTCTCAATCCCAACAATTAGGACTGAATCAGAAAGGATACAACGCCCAATGGGAATTTCGTCCGCAAGTCAACTTTCTATGTTTGTATGGGTATGAGCAGCAGATGCCATTGTATTACCGGGTGTTAAGCGGAGACATCAGCGATGTAAAGACACTGAAAAATGCCATTGCAGAAAGCGGCGTAAAACAATGTGTGGTGATAGGCGACAAAGGATTTAATTCAGAAGAGAACCGGAAGTATCTGGAAGAGGAGGGATTGCATTATGTGATGCCATTGAAGCGGGACTCGTCGCTGATAGAAGAAGACCGGCTAAGACAATCCGACAAACGGGAATGGACAGGTTTTTTTATTTATCAGGATCGACCCCTATGGTATTACCGGTATAAAAAAGATAACCGATGGATATATGTGTTTTTTGATGAGCATTTACGGGCAGAAGAGGTGCGGGATTATTTGCTACGGATAGAGAAACAATACGAAGGATACAACATAGAAAATTATCATTCTATCCAGCATCGTTTTGGGACGTTGGCTATTATTACCAATGTAGAGGAAGATGAAGGGAAGAAGATATATGAGATGTATAAGAGCCGGCATGCTATAGAGCAGATGTATGATGTGTTTAAGAATGTATTGGAAGCAGACAGGATGTATGTTCGGGACAAAGAGACATTGGAAGGATGGATGTTTGTGCATTATTTGGCGATGGTGTATTGGTACCGGATACAGAGGAAGTTGAAGGAAAAGAAGATGGAAAGCCAACACAGTCCGAAGGACATAATAGAGATGATGAGTAGGATACAGAGTATACAGATAGGAGAGGAGTGGAAAAGAGCCGGATATCCAAAGAAATATAAAGAGATATTAGAAAAATTGGAAATATGTATTGTCTAAAAATGGAAAAGTTTGGGTTTAAACTTCCAACATTGTTTCGCGACAATTCTATTATTTATTATGCCTATGAACATTTTATTAAGGCATACAATAATTTTGTTTTATAAACTCTTAAGTTCATTAGAAAGATGTTCAATAAGATATTTCATTTTAATTCCAGATTCTCCACGTGCATTTGGATGATATGTAATAATTATTTTTTTTAAATATTTTTTTATTTTTGGTTCTATTTTTGGTTCTATTTTTGGTTCTATACTTAAACTATCAATATTTAATGAATAGAGCGATTTCTCATCATCCCAATAATCGTCCACTTTGAGATTACTTTGTCCAAAAATATTTGAAAGTAAAGTATACCTTGCATCTAACCCCAAAAGCAATATTACATTTGGACGAAAGATTTCAACCTCTTCCAAAGTAACATTAAAATATTTATTTTCAATATCCCATGGTGCATTCTCAATCTTGTACACATTATTCCATATTACACTTACTTTTTTATTTAGGCGACATTTTAATAATTCCTGAATAGAATAAAAATAATTCCAAAATGTTTGGGCATATTTCCAATTACCTCCTCCAAAATAAAACTCTTCATAAAGATTCATTAAATCTTCTATTGTATCTTTGCTAATATCCTTAATTCCCCAAGTATTAGTTCTAATTCCAAAAATCATCATTTTAATATCTGATTGATTCCACGCCTTTTCAAATTCATCTGTTGTTGATAATAAATGCGGACAATGAATGTCGTCAGGATTATCCAACTTTCGAATTTTACTCTATAAGTTTTTCCATTTACCAGAATAAAGGTTCCTTAAATTTTCTTTGATAGTTTTCATATTTATTTTTTGCGTAAATGTACATAAAATCATTCTATCATACATAAAGTAATGAAAAAATTTTATTTAACCCCAAACTTTTACGATTTTAAGCCATACAACCTATGCAAGTATTGTTCTGCCTGATTTCTATCTACTTTACCCTTCATTTTTTGTAAATACCTTCTCTTATCCTTATCCCACCTGTTTTCCACATCATACTGCTGATATTTTTTTCTTAAAATTATCCCGTTTCCCTTATTTTGTGCTTATCTTTATGTATTGTCTAAATAAACAATACTATGAAAAACAAAAAAATCAACTCAATCCTCCTCCCGTTCCAAAACTCCACAAAAATCAAAAACCAAAAAATCCTCCAAAATCCCTAAATGGGCCCTTCAATTCAAAACAAAAGGAACAGAAATCCGCTCTATCAACGGATACCTTTACCTCTACCAAATCACCAGCAAACGCTCCAAAGAAAAAGGTGGAAGACCCGTTAAAATCACCTTGGGTTGTATCGGCCGAATTACCAAAAACGGCATCATCAAAAGCAAACGCAGAAAACTGCAAGAAGCTCTCCAACACATCTCCGTTTATGAATATGGATTGTCTCAATGGCTCTTCCAGCACAACACCGACCTGCTTCAAGCCCTGCAATCCACTTTCCCCAACGAGTGGAAATATCTTCTGCTTTACACCTATATGCGGTTGCTCCATCAGGCACCTATGAAAAACTATCCCCTTCACTATGCTTTTACTTATCTTAAACACCTTCTTTCCATACCCACCATCACACCTCAAAAATGCAGTCAGATGCTTGAACAGATAGGCATACAACGAAAAAAAATCGTAGCATTTTTTCAGAAACTAATGACAGATAGCTCCCGGCATCTTTTGATAGACATTACCCATGTTTTTTCTCAATCCCAACAATTAGGGCTTAATCAGAAAGGATACAATGCCCAATGGCAATTTCGTCCGCAAATCAACTTTCTATGTTTATATGGGTATGAACAGCAAATGCCTTTGTATTATCGGGTGTTAAGCGGAGACATCAGCGATGTAAAGACCCTGAAAAATGCCATTGCAGAAAGCGGCGTAAAACAATGTGTGGTGATAGGCGACAAAGGATTTAATTCAGAAGAGAACCGGAAGTATCTGGAAGAGGAGGGATTGCATTATGTGATGCCATTGAAGCGGGACTCGTCGCTGATAGAAGAAGACCGGCTAAGACAATCCGACAAACGGGAATGGACAGGTTTTTTTATTTATCAGGAGCGACCCATATGGTATTACCGGTATAAAAAAGATAACCGATGGATATATGTGTTTTTTGATGAGCATTTACGGGCAGAAGAGGAACGGGATTATTTGCTACGGATAGAGAAACAATACGAAGGATACAGCATAGAGAATTATCATTCTATCCAGCATCGTTTTGGGACGTTGGTCATCATTACCAATGTAGAAGAAGAGGAAGGGAAGAAGATATATGAGATGTATAAGAGCCGGCATGCTATAGAGCAGATGTATGATGTGTTTAAGAATGTATTGGAAGCGGACAGGATGTATGTTCGGGACAAAGAGACATTGGAAGGATGGATGTTTGTGCATTATTTGGCGATGGTGTATTGGTACCGGATACAGAGGAAGTTGAAGGAAAAGAAGATGGAAAGCCAACACAGTCCGAAGGACATAATAGAGATGTTGAGTAGGATACAGAGTATACAGATAGGAGAGGAGTGGAAAAAAGCCGAATATCCAAAGAAATATAAAGAGATATTAGAGAAATTGGAAATATGTATTGTCTAAAAATGGAAAAGTTTGGGATTAAAAAATCTTCGTGAAAACTTCCGTGTCTCATGACTTTCACACTTCAGAATGACAATTTTTAAAATCGAAAATATGAATTTATTTATTGGACTGCTTTTCTTTTTATATGATATTTTTCCATTTCTGTTCCATCTATTACATCTTTCTCTATCTTTTATTCCAAATATTTACAGTTTCTTGATTTCTGTTTCGCTTTTCTAGTCTCTTGTCTGCTACAAATTCACAATTCTTTTATGTGTCAATAGAAACACAAAACGATGTAAAAACTATGATTTAAAGAATTGTGAAGTAAAAAAAAGACCTCTCCCCAAGCCCCTCTCCTTTGTAAGGAGAGGGGTGCCCATAAGGGCGGGGTGAGGTTTTCAAATCCCCGACAAATGGATTTTGGTATAAATACGGATTATAGATACGTAGAATGCCAGGAATACAAGGATTTTAGCAATGGAGAAGAGAAAAAAAGACCTCTCCCCAAGCCCCTCTCCTTAAGAAGGAGAGGGGGACCATAAGGGCGGGGTGAGGTTTACAAAACCTCGGCAATTACATTTTGATGCAAATATGTGTCGATGAAAAAGGAGAATGCTTTAAAATCAATAATTTAAGAAATTGAGTAAAGCAAAAAACAATCAGAAATTTTCAAAGTCAAAAAATCTCCGTGAAAACCTCCGTGTCTCTCTATGTCTTCTGTGGTTTATAAAAATATTTCTC